>JANLFJ010000001.1 GCA_024655825.1 Peptococcaceae bacterium
CCCAGTAATTCCGGACAACGCTCGCCACCTACGTATTACCGCGGCTGCTGGCACGTAGTTAGCCGTGGCTTCCTCCTATGGTACCGTCTTTTCCTTCTTCCCATAAGACAGGGCTTTACAACCCGAAGGCCTTCTTCACCCACGCGGCGTCGCTCCGTCAGGCTTTCGCCCATTGCGGAATATTCCCCACTGCTGCCTCCCGTAGGAGTCTGGGCCGTGTCTCAGTCCCAGTGTGGCCGTCCACCCTCTCAGGCCGGCTACTGATCGTCGCCTTGGTAGGCCTTTACCCCACCAACTAGCTAATCAGCCGCGGACTCATCCGGTACCGGCTTGCGCCTTTTTTTTCCCCATCTTTCAACAGGAAAACTTCATCCGGTATTAGCCCCGCTTTCACAGGGTTATCCCGGTGTACCGGGTAGATTATCCACGTGTTACTCACCCGTCCGCCACTAGCAAAAGGGCTAGCAAGCTATCCCTCTTGCCCGTTCGACTTGCATGTGTTAAGCACGCCGCCAGCGTTCGTCCTGAGCCAGGATCAAACTCTCCATCATATCTTCCTCTGTCACAGACCGGCTGTATCTTTTACGCCAGCCTATTGACCGCCGGTTTCCGGTTCGTTTATCCTGCTCTTTTTTTGCTTCGCTAGCTCTTATCTCTTACGATTTCAGCTAGCTCCCGGTTCGCTCTCGCAAACCTCGGACCCGCTCGCTGTTTACTGTTCAGTTTTCAAGGTCCTCTCGCCTCGCAGGCTGCATAGCCTGCACCGGCGGAATTCCATCTTACCACATCCCATCCTAATATGTCATTAGGCGCTTCCTGGTAAATAAGCTCCGCCGCACAGCGACTTTTTTATACTATCACGTTCCATTTGCCTGTGTCAATACACACGTTTTATTTTTTTATTTTCAAAAATCAGGGCCGGGATTTCTCCCGGCCCTGATTTTTTAGGCTTTTGGTTTGCGTTCAATCAAAATGGCGCAGTCCGGGCAAACCAGGGCGCACATGCCGCAAGCAGTGCATTCATCTTCGTTTCGCGGCTGGACGGTGGGAGTGCCGTAAACGCCGAGGTCGTCCGACCAGACCAGGGTCTTAACCGGGCATTTTTGCATGCAAAGACCGCAGCCCTTGCACAAGCCGGTGAATATGGTAAACACCGCCTTTTTGGTACCCACCTGTTTCATCTTATATGCACTGGTAGTCATCCTCTCATTCCTCCTTTGACATTACAATAGGCCTTTCACCAGTTCCGATCCTCTTTCCAGGGCTTTATAATTCAACTCTCTTAATTTCGGGTCCTGCTGAAATTTATAACCCAGCTTCTTTTCCAGTGCTTTTTTTGCGTCGTCCATTTTAATGACCTTAGTCGCTTCAATGGCGGCTCCCATGATAATCACGTTAAACACCCTTGGATGCAGCTCTTTCCTGGCCACTTCAAGGGCCGGGATAGCCAGGATCTTCTTCGCATTCTGGGGTAAATCGTTTTCCACGTCTTTGATGGACGAATCGTAAATAAACACGGTATTGGCGTCAACGTACTGTTTTGTGCGCCGCACCGCGCGGTCGGACAGCGCAATAACCAGGTCCGCGAACTTGAACTTGGGTGAACCCACTTTTTCATCGGAAATCTGGCAGTATGCCACTGAAACCCCGCCTCTTTGCTCAACCCCGAAATTAGGGATATACAGGGCTTCTTTACCTTCATCGTTTGCCGCTTCGACCATAATTCCTGCTACAGACTGGACTCCCTGGCCGCCTTCCCCGGCCAACGCGATTTTTGTGGTCGTAGCCATTTTTATTCCTCCTTCTTCGCAGGAACTTTTATTTCGCCCACTTTGAAATACTTGGGCATTGTTTCCTCAATAAAGGCCCACGTGTCTTTGGCATTGGTGCTCCAGTTGGTGGGACAGCCGGATAGGGCTTCCACAAACGAAAAACCGTTGCCGTCCATCTGGTTTTGCAGGGCTTTTTTAATAAACCCTTTCAACTGCCTGACATTGGCAACAGTGCCGCGGGCGGCATAGGCGCCTTCCCGGGTAATGGCGGCCACCATTTCTGGACCCTGGGTAGGATAACCCGTTTCTTCGATGCTGCGGCCGTAAGGAGATGTTTCCGTCTTCATGTCAGGGAGAGTAGTGGGCGCCATTTGCCCTCCCGTCATCCCGTAGTTGCAGTTGTTGACAAGTATAACCGTCAGTTTTTCATTGCGCGCCGCCGCATTGACCAGGTGCTGGGAACCAATGGCGTAACCCCCGCCGTCGCCCATGTAGGCAATGCAAATCCTGTCGGGGCGCGCCCTCTTGACGCCTGTCAGCACGGGAGTTGTGCGTCCGTGATGAGTCTGAACCGTATCCACATTGAAGAAATCCCATGATAAAAGCGAGCACCCTATATCACAGCCAAAAACTACCCTTTCTTGAATTCCCAGTTCATCAATAGCTTCTCCCAGGGCTTTCAAAACCAGACCATGGCCGCAGCCCGGGCAGAATTTGTGCGGTTTGGTTTCCAGGCGCCAGGATTTTGGCATGTTCGGAACCTTAGTCATAGTAAAACCCCCTCCCTTTACATTCCTTTTTTGACTAGCTCTACGATTTCTTCCGCCGTAATGCCCTGTCCGGGCCGGTAATAACCTTCCAGGGGCACGGATTCGCCGTAGATGGCATCCTTCACTATTTTGGCCAGCTGGCCCTGGGCGGACTCCACCACGAGCAGCTTCTTCGCCTTCTGGGCAATGCCCTTCAACACGCCGGCTGCAAATGGCCTCAGGGTCACGGGGCGGAAGTGCCCGGCCTTGATCCCCTGGCTGCGCAAGGTTTTAACCGCTGCCTGCGCGGCGCGGGTCACCACGCCGTGAGCAATGATCACCACCTCGGCGTCGTCGGTATTGAACACCTGGTATTCTACAACCTCGGGCGCGATCTTTTCGTAGGCCGCCACTAGTTCGGAAACGACTTCAAACAGTTCTTCTTCGGTGTTGTATGTATTCCGAAGGTGGCTGGGCGGCCGGTCGACTCCTGGCATGCCTTCCAGCCCGAGGCTGGGAGTGGTCGGTTCCATTTTAATCCCCTTGAGGGCGGGATCGTAAATAACCAGCGACTCTCTCATCTTGGCCTGGTAACCGTCTCCCAGCACAAAGGTGGGGAAGCGGTACTTCCAGGCGCTGTTAAAAGCCTTGATGACATAGTCGAACAACTCCTGGTGCGACCCGGTGGAGTACACTATGCGCAGCCCTTCGCCGTTTCCTCCGAAACAGGTCATGGTCACTTCTTGCTGGGAATAAATAACCGTACCCGTAGACGGGCCCCCCCGCTGCTGGACAACAAGCACCGTTGGAATCCTCATCATTTCCGCCATGGACATTGACTCCTGCATCAGGATGTTCCCGGGACCCGCGGTGGCCGTGAAACACCTCTTCCCGGACAGCGCCCCGCCGCATGTGGTGAATCCTGCGGAAATCTCATCCTCGGTCTGGAGAAATCTCTTGCCGAACTTTGGCGCCAGGCGGGTCCAGTAGTGCATCACTTCATTTTGCGGGGTAATGGGATAGCCGTACATAAGATCCGCCTCGGCGGCCAAAGCCGCCCATGCCACTACCTCATTACCGGTCATAAATACTCTCTTTTCTCCCTGAATAGGCTTCTCAGCCATAATAATGAAACACCTCCCAGTATATTGTAAACAAATAAAACAACGCAGGCCTTATATGTACCCGGTTTATTATGCTTCATAAACCGAAAATTGCCGATGGACTTCAGGCTTGCTCTACCAAAAAGTCCTGTTCATGTGACGTTCAAGAAAAAAAACGGGGTTTCCTGCTGCATCGTATTTCCCAATTCTCGAAGATAACCGAATATCGACAGTTGTCCAAATAACCGGCAGCCCCAGTAATTTGGCAGCTTCCGAAACAATTCTTGCGCCTTCCTGAATTATTTCCGCATCCGTTTCATCGCCCAGGTGCGAGTTGTTGATCAACCCGTCCACCGGCCCAAGCGTCCTGACGTATTCCACAATATCCCTCACGCTGCCGGTGATAGGGCGGGCAATATTTGTCACCACGAGTATTTTCATCTCTTTGCCTTCCAGCGCGTCTTCAACAAGCCGCAATTTCGCTGCGCCGCCTATTCCGTAACCGACATCAAAGATAACGTCGCCGGTGCGTCGTAAGGCCCAGCGCATTTCAGGTTTTAAAACCGTTCCCGCTTCGCCAAGACCCATCGTCTTTCTGGTTTCCCACGCCAGCACCTGAAGGCCTTTTTCCTCCAATTCTTTTTTAATGGGACGAAGGGTATAAAAAGGTTCCACCAAGTCAAAATCAACCAGGGTCACAGGCTTGTGCCCGTCTCTTAACAGAGACAAAGCCCTGTTTAACGCTACTTCGCTTTTCCCGCTGGCGTATTCCCCTATGTAAGCCTCAACAATCCGCGTGGCCTCTCACCTCCCCAAGTGCGTTGTAGTAAAAGGTATAGAAAAAAATAAGCAGACAAACACCAGCTATATTATATCGCACTTTTGTTGAATTTATTTTTTTTTAATTTTTATATTTGCTGCATAATAAGAACAATTTTATCTTGCTGCTCATTATTGATGAGTTATGCGCATCGTCTATTTTACCTTATTGTACATAATAATGCTATACTCTGGCTTTAAAAATTTCTTACATCAAAAAGAGGCCGCCTTGCCGGCGACCTCTCTTGAACAGCTCTTTTATCCCTGGGCCAGTCTCTTGTATGCCGCCAGTCTCTCCCCGGCGTTCTCTTCCGCCCTGGCGAAGAGTTCTTCCGCTTCCTCGGGGAACGTATTGAGCAGGGAAGAATAGCGCACCTCGCCCTCCAGGAACCTCCTGAAGGAAGCGCTTGGTTCCTTGGAATCGAGTATGAAGGGGTTCTTCCCTTCTTTTTTCAAAGCGGGATTGTACCGGTAAAGATGCCAGTAGCCGGCTTCAACGGCCCGTTTTTCTTCTTCCTGCGATTTGCCCATCCCTATTTTTATGCCGTGGTTGATACAGGGCGCGTAGGCGATAATAAGCGACGGGCCTTTATATGCTTCAGCTTCCACCAGGGCTTTGATCAGCTGGTTCTGGTCGGCTCCCATGGCTACCTGGGCCACGTAAACATAACCGTAGGTGATCGCCATCAGCCCCAGGTCCTTTTTGCCTATCTTTTTCCCCGAAGCGGCAAACTTGGCGATCGCGCCGGCCGGCGTCGCCTTTGAAGACTGCCCGCCGGTGTTGGAATACACCTCCGTGTCGAAGACCAGTACGTTGAGGTCTTCACCTGAAGCCAGTACGTGGTCAAGCCCGCCGTAACCAATGTCATAAGCCCACCCGTCGCCGCCGAAAACCCACTGGGAAGGCTTGACAAGGTAATCCTTGTTTTCCAAAATTTCCTTCGCTTCAGGCATCGTCTTGTATTTTTCCAACAGGGGCATCAGCCTGGCTTTTGCTTCTTTGGAAGCGTTTCCGTCGTCTTTCCCTGCCAGCCACTGGCTGAATGCTTCTTTCAGATCCGCGGGAATGTTTGCCTCCAGGACCTTGTTCATCAAATCGGCCAGCCTGTCGCGGATCTGCTTGTAAGCCAGGACCATGCCATAGCCGTATTCGGCGTTGTCTTCAAAGAGAGAATTTGCCCAGGCCGGTCCCTGTCCCTTGGCGTTCTTGCAGTACGGCATGCTGGGAGCGGAAGCGCCCCAGATTGACGAGCAGCCCGTCGCGTTGGCGATGATCATCCTGTCCCCGAACAACTGGGTCACCAGTTTTGCATAAGGGGTCTCGCCGCAGCCGCCGCAAGCCCCCGAGAATTCAAGCAAAGGCTGGCAGAACTGGCTTCCCTTAACGCTGTTCTTGTTCCACAGCCCGTCCTTGATGGAAATGGTGGTCGCAAATTCCCAGTTCTTCGCTTCTTTTTCCACCTGCTCCGCCACAGGTCTCATAACCAGCGCCTTCTGTTTGGCCGGGCAGGTCTCGACACAACTGCCGCAGCCCGTGCAGTCCAAAGGACTTACCTGTATGCGGTAGGCCAGACCTTCCAGTTGCTTTCCGGCTGCTTTTTTGACCGCAAACCGCTCTGGCGCCCTGGCCAGTTCGTCTTCGTTAAGCAGGAAGGGCCTGATCGCCGCATGGGAACAGACAAAGGAGCACTGGTTGCACTGGATGCAGTTTTCGGGCTGCCATTCCGGCACTTCAATGGCTATGCCCCGCTTTTCGTAAGCTGAAGTGCCGTGCGGGAAAACCCCGTCCTCGCGGCCCAAAAAGGCGCTAACCGGGAGTTTGTCCCCCTGCTGGGCATTCATAGGCATAACAACGTTTTTGATGAACTCAGGCAGGTCCGCGCTTGCGGCCGCCTCGCTCTCCGCTGCTTGGGCCCACCCGGCGGGAACTTCGACCTTGATCAGGGCTTCCAGCCCTTTATCAACGGCTGCCTGGTTCATTTCGACAATCTCATCGCCTTTTTTGCCGTAAGTCTTTTCTATAGCGTCTTTTAAGTACCTGACGGCATCTTCAAGAGGTATGACGTTTGTCAACTTGAAAAAGGCCGCCTGCATGATCATGTTTATCCTTCCGCCCAGCCCGATTTCCCCGGCTATCCTGACGGCGTCGATTATATAAAAATTGATCCTGTTTTCAGCCAAATATTTTTTTATTTCGGCCGGCAGTTTTTCGTCCAGTTCTGCCGGTTTCCAGTTGCAGTTTAACAGGAATGTGCCGCCGGGTTTAAGCCCTTCCAGGATCTTGTACTGGTTCACGTAGGACTGTTTGTGGCAGGCCACAAAATCGGCTTCGTCAATCAGGTAGGTCGATTTTATCGGCTTCTCCCCGAACCGCAGGTGGGAAATTGTTACTCCGCCCGACTTTTTGGAATCGTAAACGAAATAACCCTGGGCATAAAGGTTTGTATTGTCACCGATTATTTTTATGGCGTCTTTGTTGGCCCCGACCGTACCGTCGGAACCGAACCCCCAGAATTTGCAGCGGGTTGTTCCCTTGGGCGCAGCATTGATCGGCTCGCCCAACGGCAGGCTCAAGTTGGTGACGTCATCAATAATTCCAACGGTAAAACCGTTTTGGGGATTGTCGTTTAAAAGGTTATCGAAAACCGCCTTGATCTGGGTGGGTGTGACATCTTTGGAGCCCAGCCCGTACCGGCCGCCCACGATGAGCGGGGCTTCCTTGGAGCCCTTGAACAGGACACAGACATCCTGGTACAGAGGTTCCCCGGGCGCTCCCGCTTCCTTGGTCCTGTCCAGAACCGCAATTCTTTTCACTGTCTTTGGCAAAACATTAAAAAAGTACTTCGGTGAAAACGGCCTGTACAGATGAACCTTGATTATGCCGACTTTTTCACCCCTGGCCCTGAGATAATCAACGGTTTCCTCCATCGCCTCGCAAACCGATCCCATGGCGATGATGACGCGTTCGGCGTCAGGCGCTCCATAGTAGTTGAAGGGATGGTATTCGCGGCCGGTCAGTTTGCCGATCTCCGCCATGTATGACTCAACAATGTCGGGCACACGGTCATAAAAGCGGTTGGCCGCTTCCTTGGCCTGGAAGAAAATATCCGGGTTTTGCGCCGTTCCCTTGGTAAAGGGATGCTCGGCGGAAAGGGCGCGCGCCCGAAATTCCCTGATCGCCTCATGGTCAACCAGCTGCGCCAGGTCCTCGTAGTCCAGCACCTCGATTTTTTGAACTTCATGGGAAGTCCGAAAACCGTCAAAGAAATGGAGGAAGGGGACCCTCGATTTAATCGCCGACAGGTGGGCGATGCTGCCCAGGTCCATTACTTCCTGTACTCCTCCCGAAGCCAGCAGGGCGAATCCTGTCTGGCGGCAGGCCATAACATCGGAATGGTCGCCAAAAATAGAAAGAGCATGTCCAGCCAGGGCGCGAGCGCTGACATGAAATACTCCCGGCAGTAATTCTCCGGCAATTTTGTACATGTTCGGAATCATGAGAAGAAGTCCCTGGGAGGCAGTAAACGTTGTGGTCAAAGCTCCGGCTGAAAGTGACCCGTGCACAGCGCCGGCGGCTCCTGCTTCGGACTGCAGTTCCGCAACCCTCACTGTTTGGCCGAATATGTTTCTTTGCCCGCTGGCACTCCACTCGTCGACCATTTCGGCCATGGGGGACGACGGCGTGATTGGAAAAATCGCGGCTACTTCCGTGAAGGCATATGCCGTATATGCCGCCGCCGTGTTGCCGTCCATGGTTTTCATTTTTTTGCCCAAAACAATGCACCCCTTTTACTTGTAAAGTGTGATACCCTCCTCATTAATGATTAGGCCCTCTATAAAATAAAAAAGGCTAGCGCAATATGTAGCACATACAGCTGCCTGCTGTGTTTATCCGTGTCCATTATATTTAATAATTTATAGATCAGCAAGTGGTATTCAAAAATTTTTGTGGATAAGTATACCCGTGTACGGTAATATAATAATTTATGATCATTTCAAAGCAGGCCCGTCAAATAAAAAGGAAGCTTAAAAAAGCCACCAGCATAAAACCGGGTATCCCCAACAAACCTATACTTATAACGCTTACCGGGTTTACCGGCAGGTGAATCCCGAAATATGACCCCAGGAAGTTTAAAGCGATTAAGGCGAATAAAGCTATCCCGCAGTTAATAAACAACCTGGTAATCACTTTCAAGGGGCCCAGGAGCAGGCGAACAATCAGAAAAAGGACAACCAGAAGCAAGAGGGTCGCCATGATCACACCGATTTCCATTATTATCCCCCCACGGATTTTGCTCATTTCTATTTTTTCTTATTATTATTGTTATTGTCCTCTCATTTGTTTTAGAACGAGCGATTTCAAGCAAGTCTTTTTTCTTGCAGGTTGTATAATTCCTTGTCGACAATGTTTTCTTCCCTGGCTATTCTTAACAAGTACACGTACTTCCTTTCCGCTGCCTCCATCGCATAAATCGCATGGTCAATGAGTTCAGGTTCCTGGACCTCCTCAAAAAGCGCCTTGGCCTGCTCCCAATCGGAGCGCGCCAGTTCGACCAGGTCAACCAGGTTCAGGTTTCTTGGTTCATAAAGCCTGTAAGGCTCATCCAAGCCGGTTCCCTTGATCCACAGTTCTTCGTTTAAATATATGAGCGCTTCCTTAATTATTTTTATAATTTTTTTTAAAAAACCCAGGAGTTTTTGCATCTCAACCACCCTGAATGCTTTGCTGTTTTTAAGGATTTATTTGTATTTTTCCCATTATTATTATGCGCCAATCACCATTAATATTGATCAAAAAAAAAGAACCTTGCCGGTTCTTCAAGCCATCTCCCTGCGGCCCGCCAAGGCCCGGGTAAGGGTAGCGGTATCCGCATATTCAAGGTCTCCTCCCACGGGCAAGCCGTGCGCGATCCTTGTCGCCTTAATTCCCAGGGGCTTCAACAACCTGGCCAGGTAGAGGGCGGTGGTTTCCCCTTCCACATCGGGGTTGGTGGCAATTATCACTTCACTGGTTTCAGAACCTGCCAGGCGGTTCAGTAATTCCTTTATCCTCAAATCTTCCGGGCCCTTGCCCTCCATGGGTGAGATGCAGCCCTGGAGAACATGATAAAGCCCCTTGTATTCCCGTGTCTTTTCTATCGCCGCAACATCCTGGGCTTCTTCCACCACGCAAATGACCGACCGGTCCCTTCTTTCATCGGCGCATATCCTGCAGGGTATGACATCGGTAAGGTTGCAGCAATGCGGACAGGTGGTGATGCTTTTTTTTACTTCAACCAGTGTCCTGGCAAATTCTTCTACCTGGTTTTCCGGCAGGTTCAGGACAAAAAAGGCCAGCCGCTGGGCGGTTTTCGGCCCGATACCCGGCAAGCGGGCAAACTGTTCGATAAGTTTGGTCAGGGAAACCGCATACTGGTGCATGAGATTAAAACAACCCCGGCATTTTTATGCCGCCTGTTATTTTGTTCATTTCCTGGGAAACCATCTCCTGCGACTTGCGAAGGGCTTCATTAAACGCAGCCATTATGAGGTCCTGGACCATTTCCACATCATCGGGATTCAGGATTTCCGGGTCAAGGTTCAGTTCAATCAGTTCCTGTTTTCCGTTCATTACGGCTTTCACGGCTCCCCCGCCCGCAGTGGCTTCCACTGTCCTGTTCCCCAGCTCCTCTTGCAGCCTGGCCATATCCGCCTGCATTTTTTGCACTTGTTTCATCATTTTTTGCATGTTGCCCATATTACCGAAACCCATTAGCATTACCCCCTCGTAAACATCGTTCAGTCTTTGATTATTACTATCCCGGAGCCGAACAGATCAAGAGC
Organism: Peptococcaceae bacterium; assembly: GCA_024655825.1. Classification (NCBI taxonomy): domain Bacteria; kingdom Bacillati; phylum Bacillota; class Clostridia; order Eubacteriales; family Peptococcaceae; species Peptococcaceae bacterium. The sequence continues at coordinate 10,267 of JANLFJ010000001.1, forward strand.
CTTGCGCACAGGATCCCCGGGCGGGTCCTGTTTTTCCTCTTCCATGCTGCAGGCCAGCCGCAGTTTTATTCCCAAAATTTTTTCCAGCGCTTCTTCTATGATTTTTTTGTTCTCCGTCTCTTCCACTTTTTCTTTATGAAATGTGTAACCGCTTTTGAATGCTATTACCAGTTCGCCGTCCTTTATTTCATTGGGCTCGCTTGCTGCCAGGAAGGCATAAACCGTTTTTTTTCTATTCCTGACCAGTTCCATCACCTGCGGCCATTTCTCTTTCACTGTTTCCAGCGTAATAACCGGCGGTCGGTTTTCAATAGAAACGCCCTCTTGCTTCATATTCTTTTCAGGGACAGGATGGACAGCCTCCTTTCCAGCCTTCGCCGGCGCAAGTTTTTCCCTTTCATATAGTCCGGCGGCCGCGGTATCGTCCTCGTCCGCAACCAGAAGTCCAACCAGGGTCGTCTCCAGCACGGCCCGCATGTTCTGGCGCCAGCGGCTCTCGCTGCTTATTTTTGCCAGCAGGGAAACCGTTTTGGACAGCCAGCTCAAGCCCAGCTTTCTTGCCTGCCGCAGCATGATTTCTTTTTCCTCGTCGCCGGCGAGAACCAGCGGTGAGCCGGGCCCGCACACCAGCAGCAAGATCATGTTGCGCAGGTGTTCAAGCAAATCCTGGAGGATTTGTCCGGGTTCAAGTCCCTCTTTCAACATCGAATTTATCTGGACAAAAAGCCCGGCGGCGTCTTTTTGGGTCAGGGCTTCCGTGAGGGCAATCAGGGCCTCGCTTTTGACCATTCCCAGCACTTCGTAAGCGGTTTGCAGCGTGATGTGCTCGTGGCTGAAGGATATGCACTGGTCAAGAATGCTAATGGCGTCGCGCAGCCCGCCTTCCGCTTTTTTCGCCATAAGGGAAAGGACGCCTTCTTCCACCGTCATGCCGGAGGCAGCCAGTATTTTTTTTAAACGCTCTTCTATATCCGCCGGCGATATTTTGCGAAAGTCGAAACGCTGGCAGCGCGAATGAATAGTGGAGGGGATTCGCTGCGGTTCGGTGGTCGCCAGGATAAAGATGATATGCCCCGGCGGTTCCTCAAGGGTCTTTAAAAGCGCATTGAACGCTTCTGCAGTCAGCATGTGCACTTCGTCGATGATGTAAACCCTGTATTTCCCTTGGCTGGGCACAAAGCCTACGCGCTCCCGCAGTTCCCTAATCTCATCGATCCCCCGGTTGGAGGCCGCGTCAATCTCCACGACATCCAGCGAGCGGCCGCTGTTGATGTTTTCGCAGTTGGAACACAAGTTGCACGGTTCCCCCTCCTGGGGCGCCAGGCAGTTGACGGCTTTGGCCATGATCTTGGCTGTGCTGGTCTTGCCTGTGCCGCGGGGACCGGCAAAAAGATAAGCATGAGCAATCCTGCCTTTAATCACGGCATTCTGCAGCGTTTTACTGATATGGTCCTGTCCGACAAGGCTTCGAAAATTCTGAGGACGCCACTCGCGGTAAAGCGCACGGTAAGACAAATCGCCCCTCTCCTTTCGTATTAAGAATACACAAAAAGCGGCCAACAAAGCAAGCCGCTTTTCTAATTTTACATATTGTAGATGACCGTGCACCTGTCTTCGAATATAACCTTCCGAGCGGTATACAGGTAGTTGGTTCTGACCAGGCCGCCCCACGGCACACAAAAGGTTTTGCTTACCGCTGCTTCCTTCCGGACCTGACGGGGTTCACAAATTTTCGTTGCGTGGGACCCGATCTTCATCGCCACTTGCCTGGGCCAGACCTCACAAGATTATTCCTCGGAACAGGAATTCAACCCTGCTATAGCGGTTTGCAGGTACAGGGCACCGCTACCTCCCCGTCTAGCACGGCCAAAGTTCAGCTGGTATCGGGCATTTGTTAATAAATGTTTGACAGCAAAAACGGGGTACAGGCCCCGTTTGTTCCCTGGAAATCAACTGGCGGAGAGAGAGGGATTCGAACCCTCGGTAGAGTTGCCCCTACACACGCTTTCCAGGCGTGCACCTTCAACCACTCGGTCATCTCTCCGTGGTCTACTAGATGATAATACTTTAAGATTGGGGCATTTGTCAAGCTGTCTGGCCCCGGTAAACGTACTGGCGATTTAACGGGATATTTCAATTATTATAATATGCTGTGATTAAAATTGTGCGTTTTTTACCGTCCTGGGAAAAGGTATGACATCACGGATATTGGTCATGCCGGTAAGGTACATCAGCAGTCTTTCAAAACCCAGGCCGAAGCCGGCATGTTTCACCCCACCGTATTTCCTGATGTCCAGGTACCACCAGTAGTCAGCTTTTTTCAAGCCTTTTTCTTCCATTCTTTTTTCCAGTATCTCCAGCCGCTCTTCCCTCTGGCTCCCGCCGATTATTTCGCCAACTCCCGGGACCAGAAGATCCATGGCCGCAACAGTCCTGCTGTCGTCATTCAATCGCATGTAGAAGGCTTTGATCTCCTTTGGGTAATCGGTTACAAACAGCGGTTTTTGGAAAACCCGTTCTGTCAGGTACCTCTCATGTTCAGTCTGTAAATCGCTCCCCCACTGGGGCGGATAAAGGAATTCCACTTCGGCCTTCTGGAGCATGCCGACGGCTTCGGTATAAGAAATCCTGGCAAAATCCGAATTGCAGATGTTTTCCAGCCTGCCCAAAAGGTTATTGTCCACAAATTTTTGGAAGAAGTTTAATTCTTCCGGCGCGTTCTCCAGTGCGTAACCGATCACGTATTTCATCATTTCCTCAGCCAGTTCCATATTCTCCTGCAAACCGGCAAAGGCTATTTCCGGCTCGATCATCCAGAACTCGGCGGCATGGCGCGCCGTGTTCGAGTTTTCGGCCCGAAAGGTGGGACCGAATGTGTACACCTTCCCGTAGGCCAGGCAAAAGGTTTCCACTTCAAGCTGCCCGCTCACCGTCAGGTTTGTTTCCTTGCCGAAAAAGTCCTGCGAAAAGTCGGGCCTGCCCTGTTCATCACGCGGGATATGGTCCAGATCAAGGGTGGAAACCCTGAACATTTCCCCCGCGCCCTCAGCATCGCTGCCTGTTATAATGGGCGTATGAACATAAACAAACCCGCGTTCCTGAAAGAATTTGTGAATAGCATAGGCGAGAACAGACCTTAACCTGAATACCGCAGAAAAAGTGCTGGTTCGCGGCCTTAAATGCGCGATGCTGCGCAGGAATTCAAAGGAGTGCCTTTTTTTTTGCAGTGGATATTCGGGTGAAGAAAGCCCTTCGATCACTATGTTCAAGGCTTTTAATTCAAAAGGCTGCCCGGCTCCCGGAGATTCCACAAGTTCGCCGTCAACCCGCAAGGCTGAGCCGATGTTCAGTTTCGCCACTTCCTGGTAATTGGACAGCCCGTCGCTGTAAACAACCTGCAAGTTTTTAAAACAGCTGCCGTCGTTCAGCTCAATAAACCCGAATGTTTTGGAAGAACGCGCCGTCCTGACCCAGCCGTTGACCAGAATTCTCTTTCCCAGGTAATCTTCCGGTTTCAGATACAGTTCTTTTACCGATACGCTTTTCATCGCTATGCCTCCCGGCAGTTGTTTTGGATTATTTCTGTATAATCTCTCCTCTATCCCTTTATATGCATTATATACTATTTGATTTTTGAGCGGGCGGCAATCTGTTCCGTGCAGGCGTAAGGCGGAAGGCGGTCATTCATTCCCGCCTGCTCGTTGGATGCCGGCAATCCGGTCGGGAGCAGGGGGATGAGAATAACTGAACCACTGGATAAAGGCCGGCGGCGATACGTCGGAAAGGTTTTTCCTGGCGATGTTTACCTGCAGGCGCACAGCCGCCGGCACATCGCCGGTTAATTGTATGGCGAGCCGGTCGGCCTCTTTTTCCATTCCCCGGGAAATATGGTTCTGGAGCGGGCTGCTGATAAATGAGGTCAGGGAAAAGAAAAGCAATACCAGGACCAGGACATGGGGAGCGCCGTGAGAACCCGGCGGGAGGGTCTGGTTAAGCAGCCGGAAAAGGAAAAGCCAGAGCACAAGGCTGCCCAGGATGCCAAGAACCAGTCCCTTAACAATATGCCCCTTTTTCCAGTGAGCCATTTCATGTGCCACCACGGCTTTTATCTCCTCAAGCGGGTAATTGGCAAGCAGGTTATCATACAGGACAATTCTTTTGGTTCTTCCCAATCCCGAAAAACTGGCATTGGCCTGGGTGGTACGCCGGCTTGCGTCCATGACGAGAACTTGTTCCACGGGCAGATCGGCTTTTCGGGCCAGCTCCCGGACAACCGCTGCCACGGCGGGATGTTTTACCGGCGCAAAGCGGTTAAAAAGCGGTGACACCACCACAGGCCAGAGATACACCTGGATAATCAGCCAAAGCGAAAAGAAAGCAGCGCCGATGAGCCACCAGAGCCTGGGCCAGCGTCCGATAATCCAGAAGAGAAGAAGGACGCCGGCAGTGAACAGGATCAGGTCTATCCCCATGCCCTTAAAAAAATCCAGCCACCATGCCCCAAGGGACTGGGTGGAAACGCCCCAGCGCTTTTCCCAGTAATAACCGGAGATAAAGGAAAAAGGCAAATGTATGCTGGTCACGATCAGCCAGGTGATAAGCGAAAAAATAAGGAGACCTCCCCAGTACACGCCCCCGGAGAATTGATGCGCCCAGCGGGAAAGAACTGATGCCTTGCCGCTGAAGGCAAACCAAATGAGAAAAACAGTGTTCAACAAAAAATTACCAATATATGTCAATCGAAGCACCTGGTTGTACTGTCGTCCGCGGCAGGCATCATCCGGCGAGAAGTATTTTACGGCTTCGGGAGAAATCCGGCCGGGGAAAAGAGTAGACCAGAGATAAAGCAGGCTTAAGATAAAAACTGCGGTCATCAATAAAATCCAGGCACCGTTTAAACGTGGATTTTGCACTTAACCACCCCTGTTGGCGCTTGTTGGTTTAGCGGTGAATTTATCAATTGACAATTGAAACAAACAGCATGTAAGATATTCTATATTAAATTAAAAGAAGGTTTTTACTACGTCAACATTATTTTACCGGGAGTGATTTTATGACAGGCAATATCAACCGTGCCAAAAACTTCAACGCGGGGCCGGCGGCCCTTCCCCTGTCCGTCTTGCAAACAGCCCAGGAGGAAATGCTGAATTACCAGGGTTCGGGAATGTCTGTGATGGAAATGAGCCATCGCAGTAAAGAATACGAGGAAATACACAACCAGGCCATCCAGCTTTTAACGGAGCTCCTCTTCTTGCCCGAAGACTATGATGTTCTTTTCCTGCAGGGGGGCGCAAGCCTTCAGTTTTCGATGGTCCCCATGAACTTCCTGCAGCCGGGTAAAAAGGCCGGGTATGTCTTGACTGGCGCTTGGTCAGAAAAGGCCCTGGCCGAAGCAAAAATCTTCGGCGAAGCCTACGTGGCCGCCAGCAGCAAGAACGAAAACTACCGCCGCATCCCGGAACCAGGCGAACTGGCATACCAGCCGGACACGGCCTACCTGCATATCACCTCAAATAACACCATTTTCGGTACACAGTGGCAGTCGTTTCCCGATGCAGGAGACCTGCACCTGGTTGCCGACATGTCCAGCGATATTCTTTCCAGGCCTATCGACGCAAGCAAATTCTCACTTATTTATGCCGGTGCGCAAAAGAACCTGGGCCCGTCGGGCGTGGTGGTTGTAATCATCAAGCGCAGCCTGCTGGAACAGGCTAATCAAAAACTGCCGACCATGCTCAGTTACAGCACCTATAAAGATCACAATTCCCTTTATAATACTCCGCCCTGCTACAGTATTTATATTCTCAAGCTTGTCCTGTCATATGTTAAGGAAATCGGCGGAGTAACAGAGATTTACCGGCGCAACAAAGAAAAGGCCGCCCTCATTTACGACGCCATCGACCAAAGCGGAGGTTTCTACCGCGGTCATGCCGAGCCGGGCAGCCGCTCGCTGATGAACATCACTTTCCGGCTGCCTGACGAGGAATTGGAAAAGAAATTCCTGGTCGACGCAAAAAAAGAAGGCTTCGTCGGTCTGAACGGACACCGTTCCGTCGGCGGGTGCCGCGCTTCCGCCTATAACGCCGTCTCTTACCAGGACTGCGCCGCATTGAAAGAGTTTATGGAATACTTCAAAAGGACCAACGGGTAACGTCGTTTACTCCAGTAATTCGTAACTGCTGGCAATAACGGGCATGTTCAAATTGCCTAGCACGCGTTCCAGCAGAACGCCTTCTCTTTCCGGATACTTAAAGCCGTAGCTGGCGCGGATCGCCGAAGTAATAAACTGGACGCCCCTGTCCAGGGCGACGGGAAGGCTGTCACCCCGGAGGATGCTGCCCACAATCACGCTGGTGAAGGCATCGCCGGTTCCGGGAAAATGGGCCGGTATATAAACGCAGCTTACTTTCCAAAAACGCCCGTCATCCCGGTTAAAGGCGATAACGCTGGTGTTCCTGCTCGCCGGCGAAACCGGAACACTGGTTATAATTACTATGCCCGGTCCCATTTCCGATAAACGAACCAGCCAGCCTTTTATTTCTTTTTCCGTGATGTTTAAATTGTACGGTTCATTTAAGAGAAAGGCGGCTTCCGTAAAATTCGGGGTGATAATGCCGGCTCTCTTGATAAAGCCCCTCATTCTTTCCACCATTTCCCAATCCATAGTGTCATAGAGCCTGCCGTTGTCGCCCATTACCGGGTCAATGACCACCAGCGGACTGCCGGCAGAAAAGTCGTCGATAAAACTTGATATTATTTCTATCTGCCTTGGAGAGCCCAAAAAACCGCTGTATATGCAGTCAAAATCAAGGCCCAGCCTTTTCCAATGTCCTATGTATTCTTCCATGTACTCGGTAAGGTCAATAAAACAGTATCCATCAAAACCGCCTGTATGGGTGGAAAGCACTGCCGTGGGGAGAGAACACACCTGCACCCCCATGGTCGAAAGAATGGGAATAACAACCGCCAGCGAAGACCTGCCGAACCCGGACAGGTCATGGATAGCGGCAACCCTGTTTACCGGTCTTTTCATTATTGCGTTGCCCCTTCATTGTTAATGGTTTCTGTCATATTTATAATCTACTATAAGTTGCAAATTGTAACAATGGTTTTTATTCCCGCGTTCCCGTCATCCTCAGGTCAAGAAGACGCACAATGCCGTAAGCAATTACCGGGTAGACAATCATGGCGATGAGGGTGGCCGGTTCGAAAACGGACCTGACTTCCAGCCCTTTTGTAACGACGGGGCGAAAAATACCGTAAAACGGGGCCAGGAAAATACCGGCAAGTGAATAAACAAACGACACAAACCCGCTGGCGGGATTTGCTCCTAGCAGTTTGAAAACGAAGCGAAACAGAAGCAGCGTTTCCATGAGACCAAGCACATAGTAGATTGCTTTTTTGGCCAGCTGGCAGCTTTCGTTTGCTTTCTCCATATATAACAACCTCCCTGTGTATAGTTTGTCATAAAGTAAAAATAATATTTATTAATACAATCGGACACACCTAAATAAAAAGCCTCCAGGATATTCCCGGAAGCTTTTTATTTAGGTGCGCTTTTTTCTACGCCCTTATTTCCTGGCGCATAAACACCGTGTAGGCAAAAGCGAAGCAAATCAGTGTTGCCGCCGCCAGGCCCACAAGATGAGGCCAGATCAGGAGCAAACTTTGGCCTATAGTGAGCGGGCCTTTGACCGCGCCAACAGTTTGTTCCAGCAGGACGGGCCCCAGTGTTCTTACGCCAGGATCCAGCAAGGTGGTGATTGCTTCATCATAAAGAGTGGACGGGGAAATCCGAGCGAGGGCCTGCTGCAGGTGTGCCTGCGCAAGAACCTGTTGAGTGCTTGAGGATTCCGTTACCGGATATATGCCTTCTGCCACCATACCGGCAAGAAGCCCCGCAAAAATAGCCAAAAACAACCAGGCAGCAACCCCGGCCAGGGCCGAGGTGGAGGTCTGCCTGAAAAGCACAGAAAAGAGAATGGACAGGGCCAGCCAGAAGGCGATATAGACAACGCTCAGCAGCATATAGACGACAATTCGCAGCGCTTCTTCTACTGTGGGCGGAATGCCGATGAGGACCAGTCCCAGCCCTGCCACCAGGGCAACAAGCCCAAAGATAACGAGTGCTAAAACCGCAACGCCGGCTGCAAACTTGCCGTTGATCACGGCATCCCTGTAAATGGGCTGGGAAAGGACCCTGCTCAAAGTACCGCGGTCTCTTTCCCCGTTTATGGCATCAAAGCCCATGGTGATACCGACCAGCGGTCCTAAAAAGGAGACAAAAGATATGAAGGAAAAAGGAAGGGTGTCTCCGGAGGTGGTAAAAAGACGAAGGAATACGAAATCTATTTGGTTTTCGCCAACAGAAGAGCGAATAGTGCTGGCAGCAACATAAAGAGAGGCCAGGCAGGCAACTGTTATCAGGAGAGCCAGGATAAAAAACCGCTTCTGGCTAAGATGGTCGGCCATTTCTTTACGCGTGACAGCCAGCAAGCCCCTGTTAGCTTCTGAGACAGTCTTTAAATTAAAAGTGAATCGTTCAAATAGACTGTTCATAGTAGCCCTCCTTTTCAAAGTAACGGAGGTAAATGCTGTCCAGGGAAACACCGCGCATTTGAAGATGAAGCAGGGTATAGTTCGCGGCAACAAGGTTTTTCACGAGCGTGTCGCGGATGTCTTCCCGGCAAGATAAAAGATAAATATCTCCTTGCTTTTGCACATCCTCAACACCCTCAATTTCCCAGAAAAGCCGCGCTAATTCATCTCCCTCGGGTTCCGCCTTGATTTCGAACTGCATGGTACTGCCAGGCATTAGCTGGCTCCCCAGTTCTTCAATTGTCCCGCTTGCAATCAGCCTGCCCTTAACGAAAATCCCCACTTCGTCGCAGATTTGCTGGATCTGATGCAGCATATGGGAGGAGATTAAAACAGTCCTTCCATCGTCGACGCTCAGGTTCTTGATCAGCTTCAACAGCTCGCGAACACCCTCAGGGTCAATACCCAGGGTCGGTTCATCGAGAATTATTAATTTCGGGTCTTTCACTAAAAGGTCGGCAATCCCAAGTCTCTGCCGCATGCCCCTGGAATACTCGCCAACTTTTCTATGCCCCACCTCGGCAAGACCTACTCTCTCCAGGGCATAATTTATCCGCTTCCTTGATTCCTCAGGCGATATTCCATTAAGGGAAGTTGTATAAAAGAGATTCTCTACACCGGTCATTTCCTGGTAAAATCCCACGTTATCGGGTAAATATCCAACTATTGATTTTACCTTGAGGGGATTGCGAGTGGCGTCATAGCCGGCGACCAGCGCCTGGCCAGAGGTGGGTTCAGTCAGTCCCAGCAGCATCAAGATGGTCGTCGTCTTGCCGGCCCCATTGGGTCCCAGAAGCCCGTATATTTTACCCTCCTCGATCCGGAGATTAAGGTGATCGACGGCTGTTATTTCCCCGTATTTTTTGGTCAGGTCTCTTGTTTCTACCAGGATATTTCCTGTCATCATCAAGGCTATCGCCTCCCGTAGATTTGAAAGACCCTGTACACGCCGGCAATTACAATCAGGACAATGATCAGCCCGACGATACCCCAAAGGGTGGAAGTTCTCACGGTCACCCTCAGATCCGCTGTGCTGCTGGTTTCCCGGGTAGAGGCGGTGACGGAGACTACATAATCGCCGGCAATAGCCTTGCTGCTCGCTTTGATGAGGGCTGTGATCTGGCGGGACTCTCCGGGTTTAAGAGCATCAACCTTTTTCGGGTCAAAAGTCACGGCCCAATCAGGCGGCTGGTAAGAGGAAAAATTAATATCGTTTAAAACCGCGCCGCCTTTATTGCGGACGACAAGATTGACTTTTTCTTCTTTACCGGCCACAACCGACGCGTTCAGCCTTTCGGTCGGCGTGGTCAATTCCATTTTATAAGTGCCGCTGATAATGATTTTCAAGTTTTCCGTGGCCTGGCTTACAGGACTGACAGCGCCGATCATGACGTTGTATTCGCCAGCCTCGGCGCTGACCGCCGGCGTGACTTTTACGTCAAGGCCCACGGTCTCGCCTGGCTTTACATTGATGCTGGCCACCTGCTGGCTTTCATAAGAAGGCGTAAAAGCGACCTGCCAGCCGTCAGGCGCCCGCGCTCCCAGGCTATATGTCTGTTCGTTGCCGCCATTGTTTGTCAGGTTGACTTTAAAATTGAAGGTGGCGTCACTGGAACCTTTCAATTCCGCGTACTGGGCCTTCATTTCGTCTCCGCCCGACCTGGCGTCCGAAATAACTATCGTTAAGGCAATATTATCTCGGTATCCTGCGGCGCTTTCTGCCCTGACATTTATAATATGCCGCCCGGCAGCGGCTGTTTCCGGGATATTGACTCTCAAATCCGTGGAACTTGAGGCATTTGGCTCCACATAGACCTGCTGAATCTCCCTGCCTTGCCCTCTGAACACGGCCGACCAGTCTTTAGGAAGCGAAACAATCTTCAGGTTAACAACCTGGCCGGAAGAGGTGTTGTTTTTGATCTCCAGAGGAAAGAAAATGTTTTCCCCTGCCGCAGCGCTGATTCCCGGATACGTAGTAAAAATCTCAATGTTTGGCTCGCCTGCTGCATAACGGGCAGGCAGTAAAAGAACAAACGCAATGAAAACGCAAAAAACAACCATTTTTCTTGACATTCCAAGAAACATTTCTCTCACCCCGTTTTAAATCGATTTTTATTCTACCCGGCGGTTATCAGCACTCTGGTTGTTTGAGTGCTAAGCCCAATAATATTTAACACCATTGATAGTCTTTTTTCAAGGGGAAAAACGCGGAGTGCCGGCAATGGTCATTATTTTACAATATTGAATGGTAAATGTACTGTTTCCCTCCCGAAGGCGCGGTTATTCTCGTCCTGTTTACCAACCCCAGGGACATCAGCACTTTTAAACGGTTGTTAACCGCATGCACATTGGTGTTTAGCAGCCCGGCAAGTGTTGGGGTATCTGCAGATTTTAATTTTAACACATATTCAAGCGTTTTGGTTACCGGCTCGCTGCACTTTCCAATTAAAGACCAGGTGTTTTTGCTTTCCAGCGCCAAGGCGCAGAGATCGGCCTTTTCCAGGGCAATGCTGATATTCTCTCTAACCAGCGGCGCCATATTCGAAAAAACAATATGTTTCCCGCTGAGTTCCTTGGAAAGCCGGGCTATTAAAACCGCGAAGGCTTCGGCGGCAAATGAAAAGTCTACAATATCAATAGCCGTCAAATCAAGGTTCAAGGTTTCTCTCCCGCTGGCCATGAAGTGATCAAGGATCTGTTCCCTGATCCGTTTGGCTTTTTCTCTTCCCCACAGTTTCTTTTCTCCATACTTTATCAAACTGAATGTATAAATATTATCCACCCCCCTCCCTGGCTTTTTGGGGTTAATACTCTCTTTTTCGCCTTAATTCTGGTTAATCGGTTTAATCGTGTTAATTTACCGGTCGTATATCTAATTTTATATTAATTTCCGACAAAAATAAATAGAAAAACCGCCTCAAGGCGTTTGCTCTGAGGCGGTCCCCGTTTTTGAATTTGAATTATTCGCTGTCGGGTCCTCCCGGGCCAATCTATTGTTCTTTAGCCGCCGGTCGGGCAATGACCCGTTGGCCAAATGCCACCAGCGGGTAAAGCACCATTACTGCCACTATATTGGCCAGGGCTGTAGGAATTACTACCGTGTAAAACAAGACGGCAAAGGGCGCCGGCAGCCCGACTATGAAAAGGGCGGAGCCCAGGAAAATAGTTCCGCTGACAATGGTCCCCACAAAACCAATGATACCACAGGAGAGAAATGTCCCCAGGGAGGCAGTCATGCCCATGAATTTAACCGATGCTTTGTCAAGCAGTCTTTCCAGCGGGTTGGCGATTACAAGCGCCAGGAAATAAACGACCATTGCCGTAAGTGTTTTATCGATGATATTGGGGAGCTGCCCGCCGGGAAATGTCGTCGATAGGGCGGCTATTATTCCGGCGCACAGCCCAGAAGCGAGGGTAACCCGAAAATTCCTGTGCATCAGGATAATAACAAAAAGCATTCCAAGTATGGTGTCGGGCTTCATACCCGCGCCATAGCCGGGAACTATCAGGTGAAGCACATAACCAATAGCTAAAAGCAGACCAATCTGTAAGGTGTCCTTTAAACTCATTTTCATACCACTCTTCTCCTCTCATCTCATAAAAGTTTGCTGCTTTGACATTATGCTGTCTTTTGTTTTGTACCGCTCAGCTCATCTCGTCTCTTTTTCTCATCTCCTTCCCTTTTGGGTTTTACAACTTTTCATTAATTATATTACGAAACAACCCATTATGACAATTGTTTTATTGTTTTTTGATTAAAAGGAACTGGAGCCCGGCAGTCGAATATAGGTATTTAGACCTTTTCCAATTCATTTTTAAGTGCAGGAGTGTTAGGCAATGAAGCTGCGTATAAAACAGCACTTGTCCAAATATCAACGGGATACTTACACCAGCCAGGACAGCCTGCGGCTGGAAAAAGGAAAGCCGTACCTGGATTGCGCTCTTGGGACCAATCCTTATGGGTGTCCACGAATTCTTTTGGACGATCCCCCGCTCCCGGATAAAGACACGATAGTCAACTATCCCCAAGCAAATAAGGCTTTTATCAAAGAAATAATATGCTACTGGCGGGAAATAACGACCCTCAAGGAAACAAACATCCGCCTGGAAGCTGGAACTTTCGGGGCCATCGAAAGGTTAAACAAGCTTTTCGTCAATGAACAAAGTCTTGTTCTGGGATACTGCCCGCAGTTCTCGGATTACATGCAGGATGTGCTGTGCTGCGGCGGTACCTTTAAATATGTGGAACTGAAAAGAGAGGAAAACTACAGGTTTAATGCCGGTGACATTCTTTCGGCAATCGGACCTGAATATGATTTTATTTATATAGACAACCCCAATAACCCGACAGGTCAGGTTATCCCCCTCCCCGAGATAGAAAGGGTTGTTAAAAAGGCGGAAGAGCTTGGCATAGCCGTTCTCATCGACGAAGCTTACGGCGATTTTATGGACAAAGGCAACTCCGCAATAGCCCTGGCAACTGTCTATCAGAATCTTTTTGTAGCCCGTTCTTTTACCAAAGGATTTGGTCTGGCTGGTTTGAGAGTGGGGTATGTGGTGATGTCGGAGCAGCTTGAACCCTTATTCTCCAAGGTGGCCCATCCCTTTCCGGTGAACGCCCCGGCTCAAACCTATGCCCGGTTAGCTCTTCAAGACAGTGGTTTTCTTGATTACTGCAAAACAAAGTTCAGGGCATGCAAAAACTCAATCATGGCCTCTTGTTCCAGATTATGGATTCCGGAAACCGAGCCGGCCACCCCGATCATGACCCTTATTCATCCCAATCCCGAAATTGACCTGTTTGCAGAATTTTTGAACAGGTATGTAATCACCACTCCGGGCTATCATTTCCCAGGCCTTGGTAAGAACAGTGTGCGATTGCGAATACCGAAAGAGCAGGAACAAATCACGAGCATCGTTCAGCAAATTGACGCTCTATAACCCGGGATTTACAACCAGTTAAACACCAAAAAGTTTCAAGGAAAACTCCCTGAAACCATAAACATCCTTGGCAAACAAGGAAAGGGTATGTAATACTGGCGCTTGCCGGCAGAGGACGGCCGGAAGTTTCTTGCCTATTTTACTTTTCTGCGGAGGCCGCCTTGGCAGAATCATTTACTGTACCAGGCGTGCTAAAGGCTTTTTTCTTAAAAAGGTTGTTGGCCAACTTGAGGTAGCCGTGGACATTGGCGAATTGGGGATTCTTGGCCAGGGTCGCCTGCGGAAATTTGGGCAAGAAGTATTCTGAAATCGCTTTTCCTCCGCCGCCGGTCAGCAGAATAATGTCCAACTGTCTTTTATCCCAGATAGAATTTACCTCTGTGGCAATTTTTTCCGCCAGCTGTCTGAAGGCTTCTTTGTTGATATCGCTGATGTCTTTAGGAACACCTTCAATTCGCAGGGTGTCAGTCTCCAATATTTTAAGCTCATACATTGCCCTTTCCACTTTAAATTTTTCTTTTATCTTATCCGCAATCATGCCATAGGCGGTACTCATAGCTATTTCGCAGGAAATACTTTGTTTTCCAACAAACTCAAGGTCGTCGGCAAATGCTAAATCTGTTGTTTTATATCCCACATCCACTATGCCGATTTTTAAATGCGACAAATCATTTTCTAAAATTGTTCCATCCTGATCCAACCGGCGGTCATAGAGTGTGCCAAAGGGCTGCGGAATCAGCTGTATTTTTTCAATGGTGATATTTAATGGAACATCTTCGTTAAAACCGCCAAAACGGACGGCATGGTTCCCCTGCATAAGACGGGACCAGTCATCCTTATAAAGTTGGTAATAATCTACCGGCAGTCCGGCAACGACATTGAATTTTTGTTCGCCCTTATCCATGAAAAGCGCCAGGCTGGTAAGAAGCAGAACTTTCGCATTTATGTCTTCCAACCTGTTTCTACCAAGTGAACGGGAAACAATAGGGCTTTGCCGGATGGCCAGATCTCCGACAAAAAACTTCTTGTTATCCACAGTCACAACCAAGTTGTCGGTGATGTTTTTGGGATTGAGCAAAAGTGAATTGAATTTCAAGTCTGTACCCAAGCCAACAGTGCTCGGAAAGATATGTTCTTTTGTACCGTCCGTAACTTTGACATAACCGTAACCGAGATCAACTCCAATTTGCTTGTAGAACAATCTAACCTACCCCCTTCTTGTTTTAATTTAATATTCTCAGGACCCATCCGTGTTGTGCTGCAGTAAAACCTGTCGCCAGATGTCACCAAGCCACCTCCATTCTTCTATACATCTATCCAAGCGGGATAATTATTGAATACTAATTATCTCAATGCCTCTTTTCATTATCGCATAATAATATATTACTATATTCCCGGTTTTTTTACCAATTCCTTCTGTTTATTGGCGAATAAAAATAGGCAAAACAGCAAAAGAATTCCCGCTTCTCCTCAGCCACCGCTTATCATCCTTGCTCCATTATTGCATTGTATGAAGGTGTAGAGTCAGGGTAAAACAGGCAATTGGAACCCGCAAAAAAGCTCCGGGGTAAATTCACCCCGGAGCCGTTTATGTCTCATGGCGGAGAGAGTGGGATTCGAACCCACGGACGGTTTCACCCGAGTTCGACAGTACATAGGTAAAACAAAGGCGCAACTGCTTGTTGCGCAAGGCTTCCGGAGAACGTCATTTTGGGCGCGTGTTACTAGGGACCTGCCTTCTTATTGGGTATTACCGCAAAGAATACCGGGGGTTCCGGCACGCCAAGGGCTTTAAAGACTTGCTTCTGCTGAACTGTCGTTTCTGTCCGCTGCAGCACCTTACCGTCAGGTCCTACAAACTCTCCCAAGTGCATCCGCTCCAGTATTTTTCTTAAGCTTCGCGCAGTTGTTTGTAGCCCAGGGCCACGTCTTCCGCCGAGAGGGTGTCGTCAGAGGTTCTTAACAGGTACTTGCCGTCCAGTTTTTCTTCCGCTTTTACCTTGGCCTTGTTGATGTAAGGTTGCCCTTTTTTGTCGGTTTTCAGGTACTTACCGTATGTCTTATGGGCGATCAGTTCGCAGCAGGCTTTGGTATGGGGTTCGCCTTGCAAATCACCGATGGCTGCCAGTTCTTCTCTGAGCTTTGCCAGTGTGTTTTCCCGCTGAGCCTTGTCTTTTGCAGCCTCTTGGGGGTTGCGTACCAGGATGTATCTGACGCGCTTTCCACCGTCGCCGACGATGATCTCTTTTACTTCCAGGTTGTCCTTGATGGTCTTGTATCTCCCGGCACGGTTAAGGGCTTCTTCCACGCTTTCCTTGCCGTTGCGCATCTTTTCTCCGGCAATGTAGTGCCAGCCCCCGCGCTGCAGGTACTTGAGGTTCTCTTCCGAGGAGAAGCCCCGGTCCACTACGGTGATCACCCGACCCAGTTTCCAGCCCATGAGGTCTGTTTTAACCTCTTCCACCACCGACATGTCGGATGTATTGCCGGGCCATACCCAGCACCTGACGGGAATCCCCTCCCGGGTGACGGCTAAACCTATCACTACCTGGGGAAGGTCCGGCCGATGGTCTTTAGTGTGACCTTTTTGGCGCAGGTATTTCTTTTGATTTTCCGGGTCATCCTCGTCGGTTTCAAAATAGGTGGAGGTGGTATCGAAATAGAGAAGGTCCACTTCCAGGTTCAAGAGATTGGCAACAGAAAAGAATACCTCTTCTTGCAGTTGTTCTGAAGCCTCCAGTAAAAAGTCCATGGCCCGGTAAAGATTTTGGACCGGCACTTCGGGCAATTCGGGGATATGGACATCCTCTCGCACCCAATCTTCGCATGCCAGCTTGCTGGCGGGGTTTAGCGCCCGATTAGCCACCATGGCAAAAATGGCCCGTTCTACAGGCACTTGGTACTTGCGTTTTACCAGCATTCGTTCCAAGGCACTCCGTATCCCTATTTCATTCCAGAGGAGGATTTTATATGGTCACAGGGAGCCTGCAGGAGCGCAACGGCAAATATACCGCCGTACTCAACCTATATGAAAACGGCAGAAGAAAGCAAAAATCCATTGCGCTTGGCATCCCGGTCAAGGGTAAGAAACGCAAGGCGCTGGAGATGCTGGAGGAATTGAAACGCCTGTACAGCAGCCAGGGGATAAAGGATTTGCAGATACTGTTTGCCGATTTTCTGAAGGATTGGCTGAAAATCACAGCGCCCACTATCGAACGGACGACGTATCAAAGTTATGAAAGCATGATTGATGCGAGGCTGGACGGCTTCTTCCGCATGCTGGGCGTGACGCTGGCACAGGTGGAACCGTCACATATCCGTGCACTGCACGATTCAATTTTCAAGGACGGCTGCAATGCCAATACGGTCATTCACTATCATGCCATCGTCAGGAAAGCGCTGCAATACGCTGTGAAAAACGAGCTAATTCCGAAAAATCCGGCTGACATGGTGGACCGCCCGAAGATTGGGAAGTACGTTGCGGAGTATTACAATGAGGACGAGTTGGCGGCACTCTTTGAAGCGACACAGAGGGATTCCATAGCGGTGGTCATCCAGCTTGCCGCCTATTACGGCCTGCGGCACAGCGAGGTACTGGGTATTCGCTGGAGTGCCATTGATTTTCAACGAGGCACCATCTCCATAAACCATAAAGTAACAGAAGGCAAAGCCGAGGGACAAAAGGTGATTTACACAGAGGACAAGCTGAAAACAAAATCCAGCTTCCGCACGCTGCCGCTGATTCCGGAGGTGCGGGCGCTTCTTTTGCAGACAAAAGAGAGGCAGGAGTATCACCGAAGGTTGTTTAAGAAAAGCTATGATAATACCTACACCGACTATGTCTGCGTAGACGAAATGGGCAAGCTTTTTTGCCCTAATTACATTACCGATCATTTCGGGTATCTTTTGAAGCGGTATCAATTCAGAAAAATCCGCTTTCATGATTTGCGCCACTCCTGCGCCAGTTTGCTTTTAGCGCATGGCATCCCCATGAAATCTATTCAGGAGTGGCTTGGCCATTCCACTTTCGCAACCACGGCGGATACCTATTCGCACCTGGATTTCAGCATTAAAGAACTGCCCGGAAAAGCTTTCATTGGAGCAGTTCCGGGCAGTAGCACATATCAGTAAACGGAAGGCAAAATGGCTGCTTGAAAACGGCGTCATCCCTTGCGAGGATTCGGGCAAGCAGACACGCCGTTTTCAGATACGGCGCAGCGAAGTTGCCGACTTCCTTCGGAGGCAGGATACAGGAGAGTTAAACAGCATCATTCCTGTAGGTGCTTTCAATAGTAACAATACGCTGCATAATATTTCGTTGCCGAACACAGAGCCGGAGGAGCTTCTTTCTTTTCTAACAGATGAATGGGCGGACGAGCCGGATATGCTGACCACGAAGCAGGCCGCAGACCTTACAGGATATAACGATACCACCATCAACAACTGTGTGGTGAATGGAAAAATACAAGCTGTAAATTATTACGGTAAAAATCTTATCTCAAAGGAATCGCTGGCGGAGTATTTAGCCAGTCCCGAAGGGCAGCATATCGCCCGACCATCACAGAGGCATCGGGATATGATTGAAGCTTATATGGGCAGAGAACAAAACAGTGGTATGGTGTTTGGTTCAATGACGCTGTACTAATCTTAATGCTACGTTCAAGCACCCAATATCTTTTTGCAGTAAGCCTTCAGCACCGGAATATCAGTCGTTATAGTGTCCCACACATCAGGAATGCTGATGCTTCCGTAAGCGTGTGCGGCAACATTGCGCATCCCCTTTATGCTTCTCCACGGGACATCAGGATGAGCCGCTGTAAACTCTGGTGACAGGCGGCCGGCCAGCTCTCCAATCTGAAGGATGCACATGGTGGCAGCATTGCGGTAAATCTTATCCGTTTCAAAGCTTTCAAAGGTATCGCCAAAACGTGTAACAGTCTGCTCGATCTCAGTGCAGTATGCAAGGATATGCTTTATGATGCCCAAATCCTTCTTAGCTTTATCCATAAATCTGCACCTCCTCGGATGCGATTTCCTTCCTGAAAGCTTCATCCAGACTGTCGGTGGTGAGCAAATCTACAGGTACGCCGAAGGCTTCTTCGAGATCAGCATACAGCCCGCCGAGGGCAAACAGTCCACGGATGCGCCCTTTGTCAATGCGAAAATCCAAATCGCTGCCCGGTTTGGCATCCCCTCTGGCGTAAGAGCCAAAAAGGAACATCCGCTCCACGCCGTGGCGCTTTGCAATTTCACCGGCGATGTTTTTGATTTCATCAACAGTATAAATTCTTTCCATGAATGTTTCCCTTCTTTATGGTTAGTAAAAGGGCCTGTCGAAACGACAGGCCTTTAATTAGGGGCAAGGCCCCGTAGATTCTGGCGGAGGGGGCGGGATTCGAACCCGCGTGCGATTGCTCGCAAACTGATTTCGAGTCAGCCCCGTTATGACCGCTTCGATACCCCTCCGTATATAGTTTAACCGCCGGAGCGGAAAAACGCTTTTTAGAAAACTGTGAGCATAGTGTTAGCATTTGCGAAAAATTTTCATTTATCAGGCGCTCACAAAGCCTGATTTCATGCGGATTTGTGTCGAGCGGGCAGGCATTTGACCGATTTGATTTCGAGTCGTGCGCCTTAAACCGGACTCGGCCATCTCTTCGTGCAACCAAATTAATTCATTTGTAACGCAGTTAGATCACTTGCCCTGTTGCTTTCTGCTCCACCAGTCTGCCAGCCCCTGGGCATTTACTTTAATGTCAAGTGCCAACAACGGAGGCAGCGGCTGGTCCTTTTTGTAACCTTTTCTTGTAAGATACCCCCTGACCCTTTCTTCTAGAAGGCGGGCCAAATCCTGCCAGGATGGGTCATTCGTACTGCTGAGCGTTTCTTCTGCCGCCTGAACATGCATATCAAGCATTTCCAGGCAAATATCAAAATACAGTCCCGGCTCAGTGACAGCGCCAAAATGAGTATAAAAAGCCACCTCCGGATTATTCTTCTTGATCTTTTCCAGGGACAACCTGTACGCTGCGGGATCAAACTGGTTGGGAACCGTCGCCGGGATACAAAAATCTATCTTCATTTTCTTTAATTCCAGGTAAACAAGGCCCGCCGCATCCCCGCAAAAAACGCCATTCGTCATACTGTCCAGGACAGTAAAGTGGCTGCGGCTATGCCCGTCTCCGTGGAAGAAGGTGAGTTTCCTGCTCCCGCAGTCTATAGTCTCTCCGTCCTGAACTTGTATGATTCTTTCTTCCGCTGCCGGATAGACAGGCAGCATGGTTTTTTCGAAATCGACAAAGAAATCTCTTGACCCTTCCACCAAAGGGAGCGGGTTTACAAGAAAACGCGCTCCCCGCGGATGTACAACCAGCCTGGCCTTCTCGCATTTTTGCAGGAGGTAGCCGGCTGCACCCGCATGGTCCAAATGCAAATGCGTGACTATAACATAAGACACATCGGCCGGAGAATAACCTTTGCTGGCCAGCAGTTTCAACCATAATTCCCCCGATGGCCCCGGCCCGGCTTCAATGATGGCCAGTTCATCACCCTCCAGCAAATAACCAGAAGTCCTGCCTTTCAGGTTGCGGTCCAGCAGATCGATAAGCGTCGTGTTTTGCGCGGTCTCCTCCACCAGCGGGGTTACAGCTTCTGTCATTCCAATTCTCTCCTTTCCCTGCACTCGTGATCAGGAGCAAGTTTTAGTATTTATCGCGCTGCCGCTCAAAAAATTCGCGCAGCAAAGCAGCCGCTTCACCGGCCAGTACACCGCCGGTGATTTTAACCTGATGATTAAACCCAGGAAACTGCAGTATGTTGAGCAGCGTTCCCGCCGAACCGGCTTTGGGGTCATCGGCTCCGTAGACCACCCGGTCAATTCTGCTTTGAAGCACAGCCCCGGCGCACATGGGGCAAGGTTCCAGCGTGACATAAAGAACAGCCCCGTTCAGGCGCCAGCTGTTGAGCTTTTTCCCAGCTTCACGCAAAGCCAGGATCTCGGCGTGGGCTGTCGGGTCGTGAGCTGATTCCCTGCGGTTGTGCCCCCGGCCGATAATTTCACCATTGAGTACCACCACGGCTCCCACGGGAACCTCGCCGTTTTTCATCGCCTTTCGCGCTTCCTGGAGGGCTTCTTTCATGTATTCTTCATGGAGCATACAATAATACCTTAAAACATTATATTTGAAAACAAAATGATAGAAATGGTGCGCCCGGCAGGATTCGAACCTGCGGCAGACGCGGATTAGGAATCCGCCGCTCTATCCACCTGAGCTACGGGCGCACATTTAAATCAGCAGTTGTTTTTAAACAAGAGGATAATAAAGATGGCGTGCCCGGCAGGATTCGAACCTGCGACCCTTTGATTCGTAGTCAAATACTCTATCCAGCTGAGCTACGGGCACGCAAAACTTGCTTTTTGTAATGGCGGAGAGAGAGGGATTCGAACCCTCGATACAGGTTTACGCCCGTATAATCGCTTAGCAGGCGACCGCCTTCAGCCTACTCGGCCATCTCTCCGCAAGCCGCACATAAAATTATACACGTACCGGCAGTATTAAGTCAATTGCCAGTTTCTCTTCGACAATGAAGAAGCCTGTTGAAAATGGCGGAGGGGGTGGGATTCGAACCCACGGAACCCGCAAGGATTCAACGGTTTTCAAGACCGCCTCCTTCAACCGCTCGGACACCCCTCCGCAAAAAACCGGCTGCTTTATACCATGCCTTTCTACAGGCAGTGACTAATATAACATGTTAAACAATGTCTGTCAATAACAAGAAAATATGTCCAGCAAAAGAAGGCGTTCATTGCCTCGCTATTTTCTCCATACCCCCCATGTAAGCACGCAGTGCCCGGGGAACAACCACGCTGCCGTCCTCTTCCTGGTAGTTCTCCAGAATCGCGGAAACAGTTCTGCCGATAGCCAGACCAGAACCATTGAGGGTGTGAACATACTGGGGCTTGCCCTTGTCGCTTGGCCGGAAACGTATATTGGCGCGGCGTGCCTGAAAATCTTCAAAATTACTGCACGAAGAGATTTCACGGTAAGTACCGAAACTGGGCAGCCATACTTCGAGATCATAGGTTTTGGCCGAAGAAAAACCCATATCTCCAGTAGACAAACAAACCACCTGGTAGGGAAGTTCCAGTAGCTGCAGCACTCGCTCCGCATTAGCAGTCAGTTTCTCCAGTTCCTCGTAAGAGGTGTCCGGATGCGTAAATTTCACCATTTCCACCTTGTTGAACTGGTGCTGGCGAATTAACCCGCGGGTATCGCGGCCGTGGGCGCCGGCTTCCGCCCTGAAGCAAGGGCTGTATGCCGCGTAATAAATGGGCAAATCTTCTTCATTAAGTATCTCGTCCCGGTGAATGTTGGTTACCGGCACTTCTGCGGTAGGAATAAGAAAATAGTCGATCCCTTCCAAGTGAAACATGTCCTCTTCAAACTTGGGCAGCTGCCCGGTGCCGGTCATGCTGTCCCTGTTGACCATGAACGGGGGCAGGAGTTCTATATAGCCGTGTTCGCCAATATGCAGGTCCAGCATGAAGTTGATAAGCGCTCTTTCCAGCCGGGCTCCCGGCCCTTTATAGAAAGTAAACCTGGCCCCTGTCACTTTCGCGGCGCGTTCAAAATCGAGGATCCCCAAAAGTTCGCCGATTTCCCAGTGCGGCCTGGGTTCGAAGTCGAACTGGCGCGGGTTGCCCCAGCGGCGCTCCAGCCTGTTGGCGCTCTCATCGGGACCAACAGGCACGGTATGGTGGGGGATGTTAGGGATCGTCATAATTATGGAATTTAGTTTTTCATCAATTGCCCTTATCTCTTCGTCCATTTCCTTAATCTGCCGGGAAACAGTCCTCATTTCCTCCACTAAACCGCCGGCATCCCGCCCTGCCTTTTTCAGGGCACCGATCTTTTCCGAGACGGTGTTCCTTTTGTTTTTGAGCTGTTCCACCGTGGAGATTTTTTCCCTGCGCATTTCGTCAACCGCCAGGAATTCTTCAACAAGATCCGTAGTGCCGTTTCTTTTTAACAGGCTTTCTTTTACCAGGCCGGGGTTGTTTCTAATAAATTTTATATCCAGCATCCAGCTGTTCCCCCTCCCTTGTCTTTATACTCAAGGCTTTATGCTTAAAAAGATACATAGGTGGCGGTCTTAATATCCTTTACTTTCATTATTAATTCCATTACTTCCGGGCTGACCGGCTGGTCCACCGTCAGGATCATGGCCGCCTTGCCGCCCGGCTCTTCCCGGTCAAGCTGCATCCCGGCAATATTAATATTGTAGTCGCCAAGGATCATGCCGATCTGCCCTACAAGCCTGGGTCTATCCCTGTGCATAATGATAACCAGGTTGCCGGTTGGCTGAATGTCCAGTGTAAACTGGTCGATACTCAGAATCCTCAATTCGTTGTTTTTAAACACGGTCCCGGAAAAAGAGCGTTTCCATTTCCCGTTACCCTTTATGACAACACTGATCTTATTGGTATAGTCTTCCGTCTGCGGGCTTTTTATCTCTCTAACCTTGATGCCTCTTTGTTTTGCCACCAGTGGGGCGTTGACATAGTTGACAGCTTCATGCAGGAATGGTCTTAATATACCCTTGAGAAAAGTATTTGTTAATGACCCCAGGTCGTAATCCGCAATTTCGCCCAGATACTTTATCTCAATATCATCTATCGGTCCTTCGGCCAGGCTGCCACCCAGCTTGCCAAGCTTTTCCATTAATTCGATATAGGGTTTTATCACTTGGATCAATTCCGGCTTAATAAACGGGATATTGACTGCGTTTTGCACCGGCTCGCCATGCAGCACGCGCAGTATTTCATAAGCAACATCGATGGCCACGTTGACCTGGGCCTCCTGGGTGGAAGCGCCAAGATGAGGGGTGACAATAACTTCAGGCAGCGCAAAAAGCGGGCTCTGGGTAAGAGGCTCTTTTTCATATACGTCCAGGGCGGCGCCTGCTACTTTTTTATTGATAATGGCTTCGTAAAGGGCCGCTTCGTCAATAATCCCGCCTCTGGCTACGTTAAGTATCCTGACCCCGTCTTTCATCTTATCGAACTGCTCTTTGCAAATCATATGCCTGGTTTCCGAAGTAAGGGGCATATGTACGGTTATAATATCGCTTTCGCGCAGCAGCGTATCCAGATCGACCAGTTCGACCCCGGCCCTTTGGGCTGTTTGCTGCGTCACATAGGGATCATAAACCATTATTTCCATGCCAAAGGCTTTGCTTCTCTTGCCAACTTCCGAACCTATTTTTCCAAAGCCAATTATGCCAAGCTTTTTGCTGCGCAGTTCCACCCCGACGTATTTGGAGCGGTTCCACTGTCCCTGGCGCAGCGAATGGTCGGCCTGCGGGATATGTCTGGCCAGCGCAAGCATCATGCCCATTGTGTGTTCGGCCGCCGAAATGGTATTCCCGTCAGGCGTATTCACAACAACAATGCCTTTTAATGTGGCGGCTTCAACATCAATATTATCAATTCCTACTCCGGCGCGGCCCACAACTTTGAGCTGGTGGCAGTTTTCCAGTATTTTTTTGGTGATTTTTGTTTCGCTGCGCACGATTATCCCCTGGTACTCGGGAACCAAGGCGCAGAGTTCTTCCTCGGAAAGTTTTAACTTAACGTCGACCTCAACGGAAGGGTCCCGTTTCAATACCTCTATCCCTTTTTCCGAAATGGGATCGCATACCAGTACTTTCATAAATAAAATCTCCTTTCTCTTAGAGGTAAGCGTTAATTATAAATAAAACTCCCGTCCCTGAGCAAATTAAGACAGGGACGGGAGCAAATTCCCGCGGTGCCACCCAAATTGACCGGCTGCTTCAAACCTTCAAGCATCCAGCCCTCCTTGTTTCATGCATAACGGGCACGACCGCCGGCTTTTTCCCGGAGCTCCGGGGCGGAATTCGCCGGAATGCCTGTTGGTTTTCACCTCCAGCACCAACTCTCTACAAGGCTATCTTCCGGGTACTTTTCCCCTTCACAGCTTTATTGCCGTTTTATGTTTATATGATGTCATTTTACATGAAATATTATTATTATGCAAGCATTATAATTTCTTCTTGCCGGTCCTTACAATTTCGTACGTATCGCGGGCGATCATCAGTTCCTCGTTTGTCGGAATTACCAGAACACGCGTCCTGGCGTCATCAGCCGAAACGTCCGCTTCTACCCCGCGGGTGAAGTTTTTATCGGGATCTATTTTTATCCCGAAGAACTCCATGTCGGCACAGATTTTTGCGCGCATAGAAGCCGAGTTCTCTCCCAGCCCGGCCGTGAAGACAACGGCATCAACCCCGTTTAACACGGCGCAGTATGATCCTATGTATTTTTTCACCACGTAGGCGAACCTGTCCAGCGCCAGCTGGGCCCTGAGGTTGATTTCGCCCTGGTCTTCCCCCTGGGCGGCGTTTTCTATATCCCTAAAGTCGCTGCTCACGCCCGACAGGCCCAATACGCCGCACTGCTTGTTTAAAAAGTTATCGACCTGTTCGACTGTCCATTTTTCTTTTTTCATCAATTGAAAAACGATTGCCGGGTCAAGGTCGCCTGAACGCGTCCCCATCATAACACCTTCCAGAGGCGTATAACCCATGCTGGTATCAATGCTGATGCCGTTTTTTACTGCCGCTATGCTGGCGCCGTTTCCCAGGTGACAAGTGATAACCTTTATTTCTTCCAGAGGCCGCTTGAGCATAACAGCCGCCCGCTGGGCTACGTACTTGTGCGAAGTCCCGTGGAAGCCGTATTTGCGGATCTTGTATTTCTTGTAATACTCGTACGGTATCCCATACAGGTAAGCATATGGAGGCATTGTCTGGTGAAAAGCTGTATCAAAAACGCCCACTTCCGGAACATTGGGCATAATCTTCTGACACGCTTCAATTCCCATAATATTGGGCGGATTGTGAAGCGGCGCCAGTTCGATATTTTCTTTTAACGAATCAATCACTTGGTCAGTAATCAACACGGAGCCGGAAAAGTCTTCCGCGCCATGCACGACCCGGTGACCAATGGCTGAGATCTCGTCCATGGATTTTATTACGCCATGTTTTGGATCGAGAAGCGCTTTTATCACCAGGGTAATCGCTTTTTCATGATTAGGCACGTCCTCCTCAATCACATACTTTTCTGCCCCTTTTCGTTGTGTAAGGATTGAACCCTGCAGCCCGATTCTTTCAACAAGTCCCTTGACCAGGACCTGTTCATTTGTCATATCAAACAACTGGTATTTTACTGATGAACTCCCACAATTGATAACTAAGATATTCAATTTGACAGGCCTCCTGTTCACATGTTTTTTCAAGGAAATATTTCACTTATTATGACACTTTGTATCTTACACTATATCCATGACCTCTGCAACAATTAGACGCGTAAATATTCGATAACCAATTTTCAACAAATTATTATCTTTTTTATTTCCCGTTTTCGTCTTCCTCCCTGACAGCTACCCGGGCCAGGGCAACAACCCTGTCGTTTTCGCCAATTCTCATTGTCGTAACCCCCTGGGTCGCCCTGCCCATGATTGATATGTCATCAACAGAAAGACGGATCATTATACCGTCCTGGGTGATAATCATCACTTCATCTCCTTCGGAAACAACCAGGATGCCAATAATTGAGCCGTTGCGGGGCGTTGTTTTCATCCCGATAACGCCTTTCCCTCCCCGGTTCTGGGTTCGAAATTCCGTTAATCTGGTTCGTTTGCTAAAGCCTTTTTCCGTCACCGTCAGCAGGCTGGCCCCGCTTCTGAACGTATCCATGCCCACCACCAAATCGCCTGCCAGCAGACTGATTCCCTTAACCCCGCGGGCTGTACGTCCCATACCGCGGACATCTGATTCACTAAAGCGTATCACCAGCCCTCCCCTGGTGGCCAAAATGATGTCATCCTCCCCGCTTGTCAATTTTACGCCGACAAGCTCGTCCCCCTCATCAAGGCTTAGGGCTATAATGCCATCCTTCCGGGCCGAATCGTATTCAACAAGGCTTGTCTTCTTTACAACCCCTCTTTTGGTTGCCGTAAACAGGTACTCTTCCTGCGCATATTCGCGGATAGGGATTACTGCGGTTATTTTATCTTCTCCGGTAAGGTTCAACAGGTTGACGATAGCGGTCCCTTTGGCTTGACGGCCGGCTTCCGGCACTTCATAGCTTTTTAGCCTGTATACCTTGCCCTTGTTGGTGAAAAACAAAAGGTAGTGATGGGTAGTGGTTATAAAAAGGTGTTCCACGAAGTCTTCTTCTTTGGTGGTAATGGCCGTAATTCCCCGCCCGCCGCGTCTTTGACTGCGATAGGCGGAAACCGGCTGGCGCTTAATGTAGCCGCTGTGCGTTATGGCAATAACCACGTCCTCTTCAGCGATTAAATCTTCTGCTTCCAGGTTTTCCGCCGCCTTGCCGATTTGTGTCCTCCGCTCGTCGCCGAACTTTTCTTTGAGAGCGTTTATTTCTTCCCTTATTATTTGCAGAACGAGTCTTTCGTCAGCCAGCACGTTCCTGTAATAGGCAATTCGGGTTATCAGGTCCTTGTATTCTTCCTCCAGTTTTTCTCTTTCCAGACCGGAAAGCTTGCCCAATCTCATATCAACTATTGCTTGCGCCTGTTTGTCCGTAAGAGCAAATCTTTCAATAAGGTTATTCTTAGCTGTTTCCACGTCGCGGGAATGGCGAATAATGCGAATTACTTCATCTATATGATCAATGGCTATTTTTAGCCCTTCCACAATATGCAGTCGTTCTTCCGCCTTCTTCAGGTCATAACGAGTCCTCCTGACCACCACATCTTTCTGGTGCTCAAGGTAATGGAAGAGAGTTTCTTTCAGGTTAAGAACCCTGGGCTCTCCACCTACCAGGGCAATCATGATCACACCAAAACTGTCCTGGAGCTGGGTTTGTTTATAAAGCTGGTTTAAGATTACCTGGGGGTTTGCGTCGCGTCTCAGTTCAATCACCATGCGCAGGCCAGTCCTGTCCGATTCGTCGCGCAAATCGGTAATCCCGTCAATTCTCTTGTCACGCACCAACTCGGCAATTTTTTCAATAAGCTTGGCTTTGTTTACCAGGTAAGGAATCTCGGTAATCAGTATGCGCATTTTCCCGTTGTTCTGTTTTTCAACGCGGCAGACTCCCCTGACCACTATGGAGCCGCGCCCTGTCTCATACGCCTGCCTGATTCCGTCCCGGCCCATGATAATACCGCCTGTTGGAAAATCCGGGCCTTTGATTATTTCCATCAGCTCTTTAACCGATATTTCAGGTTTGTCTATCAGCGCAACAACGCCGTTTATGACTTCTGTCAGATTGTGCGGCGGGATATTCGTAGCCATACCCACGGCAATGCCGGAAGACCCGTTGACAAGAAGGTTGGGGATGCGGGAAGGTAAAACAAGCGGCTCTTCCAGGGTGTCGTCATAATTGGGAATAAAGTCGACCGTCTCTTTGTCAATATCCCGCAGCATCTCCAGGGCTATCCTGGACATGCGAACTTCTGTGTAACGCATGGCTGCAGCCGAATCCCCATCTATCGAGCCAAAGTTTCCGTGCCCGTCGATTAAAGGATACCTTGTAGAAAAATCCTGGGCCAAACGGACCATTGCGTCATATACAGCGGTGTCGCCATGTGGGTGATAGCGCCCCAAGACATCGCCCACCACGCGTGCTGATTTCTTGTGGGGTTTATCCGGAGTCATCCCGGATTCGTGCATAGAGTAAAGAATGCGCCTGTGCACAGGCTTTAAACCGTCCCTGACATCAGGTAAAGCGCGACCGATAATCACGCTCATGGCATAGTCGATGTATGATTTCTTCATTTCTTCTTCTATACGAATTGGTATGATTTTCCCGTCAATATACGCTTCCACAGTGTTTCACCTCGAGAAGTTAATAGCTGCCAAAAAACGGTTTGTTTTTCTCAGTAGTAGTATAGCCTTTTTAGTTAAGCAAATCAAACAGTTTATCTCGACATCCTCCCGGCGGGTACCACAGGGCGGCACGCCAGTAAAACCGGCCTGAAAAATAAAAACGCCCAGGTCAATGGCTACCTGGTAACGCTTTTGATCATTCTGTTCAGTTTTTCAAATTGGAAGGGCTTTTCCAGGATGCCTTGGGCGCCGACTCTTGAAGCTACTTCCGGGAGTGTTTCATGCGCGGAAAAAAGGATAATCGGAATATTCTTGGTGAACGGGTTTTTCCTCAGGCAGAGTGCCATTTCTTCGCCGCTCATTTCAGGCATTCTCATATCTATAATTATCAGGTCCACTTTTTCCTTTGAAAGTACCTCAAGTGCTTTTAGCGGCGAAGTAAAGACAAGAGGTGAATATCCTTCCATTTCCAGGAATAAGCTCAGGGAAAGAAGAATGCCCTGTTCATCATCCACAACCGCAATTTTCAACATTATCACCTCTTTAAATGCGCGGATGGTTGTACAAAAGGTATTTTAGCCGAATCAACCGGCAGTTACAATATGTGTAAATTGTCTTTTAATGTAATAATTTGACTTGTTTTGTCGAACTATATTAAATTTGTATCTTTATGATTAAAATTATGAATAATAATAAACGGCGGTCTCCGCTTTTTTTGTGAAACCGCCTCACAATAAGACTGTTATTCAAGGTCATAACCGAATCGGATGCCCTCAGACGTCAAGATTTCTAACTTCCTTGGCATGTGTTTGTATAAATTCCCGGCGCGGTTCAACTTTATCGCCCATAAGAATGGTGAAAATCTCATCAGCCTGGATGGCATCCTCCAGGTTGACCCGGAGAATTGTCCGTTTCTCCGGGTTCATAGTTGTGTCCCACAACTGCTCCGGGTTCATTTCTCCAAGCCCCTTGTAGCGCTGGATGCTGTATGTGTTTTTTGACAGGCTCGCGGTAGCTCTTTCCAGCTCCTTGTCGCTGTAAATATATAATTCTTCTTTTCCCTTTTTTAGTTTGTATAGGGGAGGCTGGGCAATAAACACATAGCCGTTCTCAATAATCGGTTTCATATAGCGGAAAAAGAACGTGAGAAGCAGAGTCCGGATATGCGAGCCATCTACGTCCGCGTCGGTCATTATAATGATTTTATGATAGCGCGCCTTGGCCGGATCAAAATCCTCGCCAACTCCGGTCCCGATAGCGGTGATCATCGCTCTGATTTCTTCATTGGCCAATATTTTATCAAGACGCGCCTTTTCCACATTAAGGATTTTGCCACGCAGGGGGAGTATGGCCTGAAATCTCCTGTCTCTGCCCTGTTTGGCTGAACCGCCGGCCGAGTCGCCTTCCACCAGGTAAAGTTCGGATAAAGCAGGATCTCTAACCGAACAATCGGCCAGTTTACCCGGCAGCGTCGTGCTTTCCAAGGCAGTTTTTCTTCTTGTCAGTTCCCTCGCTTTACGAGCCGCTTCGCGAGCCCTGGCAGCATTGATCGCTTTCTCCATGATTTTTTTGGCCACGGAGGGGTTTTCGCCTAAAAAAGTAGAAAGGCCGTCATTGACTATTGTCTCCGTGATTCCCCGGACCTCGCTGTTGCCGAGCTTTGTTTTTGTCTGTCCTTCAAATTGGGGTTCCCTTATTTTTACGGAAATTATGGCAGTAAGACCTTCTCTGATGTCCTCACCGGTAAGGTTGCTCGCATTTTCTTTGATAATATTGTATTTACGGGCGTAATCATTCATCACGCGGGTAAGTGAGGACTTAAAACCGGATTCGTGGGTGCCTCCTTCAGTGGTATGAATGTTATTGGCAAAAGAATAGATGTTTTCCACGTACCCGTCATTATACTGCATCGCCAGTTCAACTTGGATCCCGTCTTTTTCATTGAAAATATATATGGGTTTCGGATGCAAAACATCTTTGTTTTTATTGAGATACTTGACAAAATCTATAATCCCGCCGTTATGTTGAAAAACCTGCTCCTCATTTTTTCGCTTGTCCTTCAAAATTATGCGAAGTCCTTTATTGAGGAAAGATAACTCTCTTAAGCGGTGAGAAAGAATTTCTTGATCAAATTCCAGTTCTTCAAAAATGAGAGGATCAGGGCGGAAACTGATGGTTGTACCCGTATTTTTGGCGTTGCCCGTCACTTTTATTCCGGTAACGGGTTTGCCTCTTTCATAACGCTGGTGATGAACTTTTCCTTCCCTGTATATTTTAACTTCCAGCCATTCGGAAAGGGCATTGACTACTGACGCGCCCACGCCATGCAGCCCGCCGGAAACTTTATATCCCTCGCCGCCAAATTTTCCTCCGGCATGGAGCATGGTTAGCACGACTTCCAGTGCAGGTTTATCTATTTGAGGATGTCTTTCAACAGGAATACCCCTTCCATTATCAGCAACGGTAACGCTGTTGTCTTCATGGATGATTACCTCAATTCGATCACAGTAGCCTGCCATTGCTTCGTCAATGCTGTTGTCGACTATTTCGAAAACCAAATGATGAAGCCCGCGTGAACCGGTACTGCCGATGTACATGCCCGGTCTCTTTCTTACTGCTTCCAATCCTTCTAGAACTTGTATTTGGCTGGCATTGTATTCACTGCTCAATCTTTTTTCACCTCTTCATTTCTCTGCGTTATCTGCATATAAAAAGTAAAAGCGATTAGAAGCTCTTTTCAAAAGGGTTGCGGATGAAATGGGAGAAAAGTATATCTTATCTTTAACCAGAATGATGCTTTTGTAATCCTGTTCTTTTGGAATTTCAACAATCCTGTTTTCAAAAGAAGCTGTCTCCAAAAACTCTTTTGTCACGGGGTTTTGAGTTGACGGCCTGTCGAGGATCGCCACAATATCTTTTTTTAATACGGATACATCTCCACCCAGGTGCAGTAACACTTAAGTACCTCCCGTTATATGAAATTGTCCTTGATGAACAATGAATTTTTTAATATTTAATTTATCAAATTCGTTTAGCAGCTTTTCTTCGGCCGTTGTTATAAAGCACTGGATTTCTTTTTCTTGTATAGACGCAATTAATTGTTTTCTCCTGTAGCTGTCAAGTTCGGACAAAACGTCATCAAGAAGAAAAACCGGGTATTCGCCAGTTTCATCTTTTAAAAATTCAACTTCGGCAAGTTTCAGGGCAAGAACAGCTGTTCTATGCTGGCCTTGAGAACCGAATAGTTTTAAGTCGCTTCCATTTAAACTTAAAGAAATATCATCGAGGTGCGGGCCCCACATTGTTACGCTTTTTTTTATTTCATCCTTTCTCCTCTTTTCCTTTTTGGCTTTCAGTGATCCAGCGACATCGTCTTTTTTCTTTATCTCCACATCCTTATCAAGCAGGTATTTTATTTCCAGCGTTTCTCGCCCGTTAGTAAGTTTTTTCTGCATATCACTGGCCAAAGGTGCTATTTTTTCAAGGGTTTCTATTCTTTTTTCAATAATCTCTCCGCTAACCTCAAAAAACTGGTGATCCCAGATATCAAGTTCATCAACCGCTCTCTTATTTTCGGAGATCATTTTTAGTAGATAGTTGCGCTGAATTAAAATTCTGGAATACTTTTGCAGTAATACAAAATAAGATGGTTTGATCTGCATTATATCATTATCTATAAACTTTCTCCTATCCCCGGGTGTTCCTTTAATTATGTTTAGATCCTCAGGGGCAAACAGCACAGTAGTAAGATTCCCAAAAAGTTCGGAATATCGATGTTTCTTTACCCCGTTTATTTTCACTTCTTTTGCTGGAATCCGCTTGCTGTTGTAGGATATTTCAATATCCATAGACCTGTAATTGTTTAATAATTTTCCCGTTAATGTAAAAAAACAGTTATTATAATTGATTAACTGGCTGTCACGCGCCGGCCGGTAGGACTTGCCTGTGGAAAGGTAATATATTGCTTCAATGAGATTTGTTTTACCCTGGGCGTTCATTCCCAACAATACATTAAAATGGGGAGAAAAGGATATTTCAACATTATTATAATTGCGGTAGTTGATCAAATGCAAACTAGCGATTTGCAAAAGGATTATCACTCCTGTCATGTTCTTACTGGAAGCAATAAGTATATGAAACTTTCATTATCCACTGGTCTGACTATGCAAGGACTTAAAGGTCCGGTAAAATCAAGTGACACCGTATCTTCTTCGATAACTTTAAACACATCCAAAAGATACCGAGCATTAAATGAAATATTTACAGGTTCTCCTTCTTTTTCCACCGCAATCTGTTCATAACCCTGTCCTATTTCGGACTGTGACGAAATAATCATTGTGTTATTCTCAATTGATATATTTATTGTGTTGCTTGTATCCTGTAAAAGAGTAAATAAGGAGATTCTTTCCACTGCATCCGAAAACCTCTTGTTGCTTGCCTTTATCTTGGCACTGTAATTAGTAGGTATTACCTGCCGGTAGTTAGGAAACTGCCCCTCAAGCAGTCTTGTGATAATCCGGATATTTGCAGTTTTAAAACAAGCAAGGTTTTTTGTAACCGTAATATAACATGTTTCATCTTCATCATGGATAAGCCGTGCCAGCTCAATAAGTATTTTTGCAGGTATAATAAAAGATTCCATTAATTCAATATTATTTAAAATTTTTCCTTGGCGGAGAGCAAGCCTGTGCGTGTCTGTGGATATCATTCTTAAAACATCGCCTTCGCCCTCAAAAAGAACACCGGAAAAAATTAGTTTTATTTCATCAGTACCCGCCGAAAAAACGGTTTGTCTAATCATCTGTTTAAAACAAGCAGATTTAATTATTATTTCTTGTTCTCCTTTAACATCAGGTATGCTTGGAAAATCGCTGTCTGAAAACGTTTTCAACACAAGCTGCGACTCTTCATAAGTAATTGTTAAAAGGTTTTCATTCTCCTGCATCATTTTAATCGGTGATTCAGGGAGTTTTCTTATAATTTCCGAAAAGTGTTTGGCTGGTACAATTACTATCCCCTCTTCTATAACTTCAACCGGAACATGACATTCAATTCCTATTTCCAAATCAGTCGCTGAAAAGTAAAGTGAGTTTTCCCTGGCTTCTATCCTTATGCAGGAAAGAATGGGAAGAGTCGTTTTAGTGCTCACCGCTTTTTGAACAGCAGAAACACCAAATAAAAGGTTTTCTTTTGTGGCTGTTATTTTCATAAAAATTCCCCCTGCGATAATTATAATAAAAGTAAATAGTAATAGTAATAGCGACTGTGAAAATGTGGACAAGGCTAAAAAGATAGAGTTTAAAAGAAGAAAGGGTTTTAATAAAATGTGGACAAGTAAAAAGGCCTGTCCACAGAATTAAAAAACGAAAACCGTAAATAAAAATAATACACAATCTATTCACAGTTTATCATGATATATTTCCACAGTTAATCATTTTTTATTTTATCGATAATTAAATTGATGGTCGTTTCCAATTGAGGGTCTTTCTTGATATCAGCAGAGATTTTTTCATGGGCGTGGATTACGGTTGTGTGGTCTCTTCCCCCAAATTCTTCGCCTATCTTGGGTAAAGAAAGGTCGGTGAGTTCTCTACATATATACATTGCTACCTGTCTTGGAAAAGCGACATTTCTGGTTTTTCGTTTTGATTTAAAATCTTCAAGACGAAGGCCGAATTGCTCGGCAACTTTGTTTTGAATTAAAGCAATAGTTACTGGTTTAGGTCGTTTTTCAGGGAGAATGTCCTTAAGTGCTTCAACACATAAATCCATAGAAATCTCTTTTTTACTCAGGGAAGAGTATGCGATTATCCGGATGAGTGCTCCTTCGAGTTCACGGATGTTTGACTGTATTTTGTTGGCGATGTAAAGAATAACATCGTTTGGAAATTCAATATTTTCCAATTCGGACTTCTTTCTGAGTATGGCGATTCTTGTTTCTAAGTCAGGAGGCTGGATGTCCGTTATTAAGCCCCATTCAAAACGAGAACGAAGGCGGTCTTCGAGGGTGGGTATGTCTTTTGGAGGTCGATCGCTGGAAATAATTATTTGTTTGTTGGCTTCGTGGAGGGCGTTGAAAGTATGAAAAAACTCTTCCTGGGTCCGTTCTTTGCCTGCTAGAAATTGTATATCGTCGATGAGCAGAACATCAATGTTGCGGTACTTGTTTCGGAAATCCACGGTTTTATCGTCGCGAATAGCGTTGATTAGCTCATTGGTAAATTTTTCGGAAGAAACATACATTACCTTGAGATGACGGTGATGCTCTATAACATAATGACCAATTGCATGCATGAGATGAGTTTTTCCAAGACCGACACCACCGTATATAAAAAGCGGGTTATAAGCTTTGGCAATGGCTTCTGAAACAGCCAAAGAAGCGGCATGAGCAAAGCGATTGCTGTTACCAACCACAAAGGTATCAAAAACGTATTTCGGATTTAAACTGTTGGCGCCGTAATCATCATTGGAAAAGTATTGTTTTTTATCTGATTTTGATTTATGGGCAGAATCTTCCTGGCCGGAAATTACAAATTTTATTGAGACATCTTTATTAAAAAACTGGCAGGCCTTATTTTTGACAAGATCAAAATAACGGGATTCCAGCCAGTCTTTAACAAATTCATTTGGTACAACAACGGTGAGATAGTAGCCATCAAAAGAATGAAGATAAGTGGACTTCAACCAGGTTTCAAAACTTTGCCGCGATATATCTTTTTCGAGGAGAAAAAGAATGTTGTTCCAATTTTCTTCCAGCTGACCTTTTAACATTAAGAAAACCTCCACATACAAGAACATTGAGCATATTGACTAAATAATCTAAGTGAGTCTATAACAAAAAAAGAAACCAGGACTTCTTGGTTCCACCTTATTAAATAAACGCAGTTTATACACATAATTATCCACAGAATGTGGATAATATTATAAAATAATACCACTTTGTATAATATGATAGCAGAAGAAAATGGAGTTATCAACAAAGAATAAATAGCAGGGTGTAATTGATTTTCATGTCGAGAACATTTCATTGGTACATAATCTAAAAGTTTAGCCGAGAGCCGAGAGCCGAGTTGCGTGTTGACATAAAAGATGGGCTGCTTTATAATTTTAGAATGCGCAATGAATAAAGTAGAGATAAAAAAAGGCCTGGATATTAGGAGGTAAAATAAAGTGAAAAGAACATATCAGCCTAAAAACAGAAAACATAAAAGAATTCATGGATTTTTGTCGAGGATGAGTAGCCAGGGCGGGAGGAAAATTTTGAAACGCAGGCGTCTTAAAGGGAGAAAAAGATTAACCGCATAAGGCCACTTGGTGGCCTTTTTGTAGTATTGGGAAGAATAGTAATTGAATTCAACAAAGGTGTGCAAATTGCTGGAAAAAAAATTTCGTTTAAAAAGCAAGAGCAGGATTAAGGAAGTATATGCGAGGGGAAAATCTTTGGTTAACCCTTATCTTGTTCTGTATTATTATTTAAAAGACAC
The DNA here is from genome assembly GCA_024655825.1 of Peptococcaceae bacterium. Taxonomy (NCBI): domain Bacteria; kingdom Bacillati; phylum Bacillota; class Clostridia; order Eubacteriales; family Peptococcaceae; species Peptococcaceae bacterium. The sequence goes on from JANLFJ010000001.1 coordinate 46,167, forward strand.
AAAAAGTGAAAACGTAAAAATATGTTTTGCCGTGTCAAAAAAGTTAGGAAGTGCAGTGGAAAGAAACAGAACAAAGAGAAGGATGAGAGAAGCAATAAAAAGATTAGTGCCGGTTATTAAAAAAGAATATAATTTAATTTTTATAGCCAGGGAAAAAATTAAAGGAATTTCATTTGTTGATGTTGAAAAAAACATGGAAAAACTTCTTAAAAAAGCAGGATTAGTATTGGATGAAAAAGAATGAAGAAGATTATACTGTTCATTATAGAAATATATCAAAAGTATTTATCTGCATTCAAAGGGAGGACATGCAGGTTTTATCCCTCGTGTTCGCAGTATGCATATGAAGCAGTAAAAAAGTACGGAACGATAAAAGGTGGATACATGGCTGTTAAAAGAATAATAAAATGTCATCCCTTTCATCCTGGAGGATATGATCCGGTAGAATAGAATTCCACTTTAAAATTAAGTTATTATGATAAATTAGGAAAAAGGAGGTGACCCTGTTACAAGGGACAGTTGTAACAGGAGGCAATTTGTGGCAAGCATTGGTTGATTTTGTAGCTTCTATTCTCAGATATTTATACGATTTTACGGTTTCCATTGGAATACCAAGCTATGGACTGGCGATTATCTTACTCACATTGATAATAAAGGTGGTATTATACCCTTTAACCCAAAAGCAAATGTATTCTATGAAAAAGATGCAGGAACTACAACCAAAAGTAAACGAGATACAGAAAAAATACAAAAAGAATCCTGAAAAAGCAAACCAAGCAATTATGGAACTATATAAAGAGCATAAGGCAAATCCCATGTCAGGGTGCTTTCCGCTGCTGCTGCAGATGCCAATATTAATTGCGCTGTTTCAAGCTTTACAAAAATTCCAGTATAAGGACCTGGGAGCAAGTTTTTTATGGATTCCGCATTTGAAGAATCCTGATCCGTATTATATAATACCGGTATTAGTAGCTGTCACAACGTATATGCAGTCTAAATTAACAACTCCCGCCACAAATACGAATACCGGCCCTGCGGCAAACACCCAAAAGATGATGCTGTATTTTATGCCTATTTTTATTGGATACATAAGTATAAATTTCCCGTCAGGATTAGGATTATACTGGATTTTCTTCAGTATTTTTGGTACTATTCAGCAAATGTATATTAATCGCCAACCTGATTTACAAAAGGGGGAAGCAGGCGGTAAATGAAAACTATAGAAATTACGGCCCGTACAGTCGATGAGGCTGTAAAAGTTGCCGCAGAAAGATTAGGAGTCCCGATAGAAAGCATTAAGATTGATGTTCTTGAAGAATCAAGCAAGGGTTTTTGGGGAATACTGGGCGGAAAGCAGGCCCGGATTAAAGCAAGCATAAAAGAAGACGGTTTGAAAAAGGCCAAAGAATACATTATGAATGTCACGAAGAAAATTGGGGCAGAGGCGAACGTGAGTATTGAAGAGGCCGAGGATTATGTAAAAATTACCCTATCGGGGGAAAATATGGGAGTATTGATTGGCAGAAGGGGAGAGACGCTGGATGCTCTTCAATACCTGGTAAATCTGGTAGCAAACAGGCGTGTGAGCGAGAAAAAAAGGATCATTCTTGATGCGGAAGGTTACAGAAAAAGAAGAGAAGCTACACTGGAAAAACTTGCCCATAAGCTGGCAGATAGAGTAAGAAGAACCGGGCAGCAAGTAGTGCTTGAACCAATGAATCCCCAGGAACGAAGAATTATTCATACGACCCTGCAAAACGACAGGTATGTTAAGACAATGAGCGAAGGAGAAGAACCGTATAGAAAAGTTATAATTTTACCAAGGAGATAGAGACAGCAGTAACAGCCTGGTTTTACCAGGCTTTATTTAGTTGATTGGCAAGAATATAAAATGTAGAATGAGTTTCGGTTATGGAGGTGAAGGTTAATGGAAGATACTATTGCCGCTGTCTCTACGGCGCCAGGGCCGTCAGGTATCGGAATAATAAGGATTTCGGGACCTGATGCCGAAACCATAGCTGATAAGGTTTTTACAAGCAAAAGTGGAGTTAAACTAAAGGAAAAACCATCGTATACCATTACCTACGGAATAATTGTCGATGAAGAAAAAAAAGTAATTGACGAGGCTTTAGCCCTGGTAATGCGAGGACCATCAAGTTTCACTGGCGAAGATGTGGTTGAACTGCAGTGTCATGGCGGTGTGGTTCTGCTGCATAGGGTTTTGGAGCTTGTTTTGAGGGCGGGAGCACGAATGGCAGAGCCGGGGGAATTCAGCAAAAGAGCTTTTTTAAACGGTAAATTGGACCTTTCCCAGACAGAAGCGATCATGGACATTATCAATGCAAAAACTGTTACTGCGGTTAAGGCGGCAGTCAACAACTTAAGAGGGGCGATTCATGAAGAGATAAAAAGTATAAGGGGAAAATTATTGGAGAATATTGCCCATTTGGAAGCGGATATTGATTTTCCGGAGGAAGATTTTATAAGAATAGACAAGGAACAGGTAATGAACGACCTAATTGAAATAGAAAGAAGAATTGAAAAGCTGATCGCGTCGTATAACAGCGGAAGAATAGTTCAAAACGGATTAAAAACCGCGTTGATTGGAAAACCGAATGTCGGAAAGTCAAGTCTGTTAAATGCCCTGATAAAGGAGAAAAGAGCAATAGTTACTGATATTCCAGGGACCACCAGGGATACTATTGAAGAATATTACAACCTGGGCGGAATACCGCTGATCCTAGTTGATACCGCTGGGATAAGAGAAACGAAGGATATAATAGAAAGGCTCGGGGTGGAAAAAACCAAAGAAACCATAAAGGATGCAGATTTAATACTATATGTACTGGATATAGCCGAGGGAATAACTGATAATGATCTGGAATTTATAAAAGAATTTCCGGAGAAAAAGATGCTTATTGTAATCAATAAGATCGACCTTCTTCATGACAAGGAAGTGGAAAACAAGATAGATGGAGAATTGCCGGGGTACCATGTATTATATATTTCGGCTAAAGAGGGGACAGGATTAAAGGAGCTGGAGGAAAAAATCAAACAGTTGATTTTCAAGAACGGGTTGGAAGCCGGTGAAGAACCATTAATAACTAATATAAGGCAAAAAGACGCCCTGGTTAAAGCCGGGCAGGCTGTTGCAAGCGCCAGGGAAGGGCTTATAAAGAAGACACCGTCTGATTTGATTTCCCTAGATTTAAAACAGGCCTGGCTAAATCTTGGGGAAATAACCGGGGAAACACTTGACGAGAATATTATTGACCAGATATTTTCACAGTTTTGTCTAGGAAAGTAGGAGGAGAAGTATGCAATACGCGGCTGGAACATATGACTGCATTGTGGTAGGTGCAGGTCATGCGGGTTGTGAAGCGGCGCTGGCTGCTGCACGTTTGGGATGCAAAACCATGATCGCGACGCTGAACATGGAAAACATTGGCCTTATGCCGTGCAACCCTTCCATAGGAGGGCCTGCGAAAGGGCAACTGGTAAGAGAAATAGATGCGCTTGGCGGGGAAATGGGCAAAAATATTGACGAGACATATATTCAAATAAGACTGTTGAATACCGGCAAAGGCCCCGCCGTTTACGCCTTAAGGGCACAAGCAGACAAACAAGCATACGGAAAAAGGATGACCAGGGTTTTACAGAACCAGGAAAACCTTGATGTCAAGCAGATCCTGGTTGAAAAAATAATTGTTAACGACAAAAGGGAAATAGAAGGGATAGAAACTGAAACAGGCGCTGTGTACAGGGCGAAAACGGTGATACTTTGTACTGGAACCTATCTAAGGGGAAGGATAATAATAGGTGAAATGTCATACCAGGGGGGACCTAACGGGCAGCGGGCAGCGATGAATTTGTCAGCATCCCTGAAGCAGCATGGAATTGAGTTAGGAAGATTTAAGACGGGAACGCCGGCCAGGGTAGATAAAAGAACTGTCAGGTTCGAAGAAATGTTAGTTCAACCTGGAGATGAAGAGCATGAGTTTTTTTCCTTCATGACCGAAGAAAGTAGAAAAATGAATTGCCCCTGTTATTTAACATATACAAACGAGGAAACCCACGAGATAATAAGAAAAAATTTGCACCGTTCGCCGTTATTTACTGGAAGGATTGAAGGAACTGGTCCGAGATACTGCCCTTCAATTGAAGATAAAGTGGTAAGATTTTCCGAAAAGGAAAGGCACCAGATTTTCCTGGAGCCGGAAGGACTTGATACATGCGAAATGTACGTGCAAGGAATGTCATCAAGTCTTCCCGAGGAAGTGCAAACGGCTTTTTTAAGGACGGTAAAGGGGCTGGGAAAAGTTGAAATAATGAGAACGGGGTACGCCATTGAATATGACTATGTAATACCAAGTCAGCTAAAACTGTCTTTAGAAATGAAAAGTATTAGCGGATTATTTTGTGCTGGACAGATCAATGGTTCGTCAGGTTATGAAGAAGCGGCAGCACAGGGACTGATTGCCGGAATAAATGCAGCAATGAAGATTAAAGGAAAGGAACCATTGATTCTAAAAAGATCGGAAGCTTATATAGGGGTATTGATTGACGATCTTGTGACGAAAGGAACAAATGAACCTTATCGCTTGATGACTTCACGGGCTGAATACCGCCTTCTGCTCAGGCAAGATAATGCGGATCTCAGGCTTACCGAAATAGGATGGAAGATAGGACTAGTAACAAAAGAGAGATATGAGAAATTCCGGAACAAAAAAAGCCTGTTGGAGAATGAATTAAAGAGATTGAAAGAAACATTTGTATCTCCTGCCGATGAAAGAATAAAAAAGATACTGGAGAGAAAAGGAAGTTCTCCTCTCCGCCAGGGGATTTCGCTTTACGACCTACTGAGGCGTTCGGAAATAGAATACAAGGATTTAAAGGAAATGGAACTGGGAAAAGAACTGCCGAAGGAAGTAATTAAGCAAATAGACATTCAGATAAAATATGAAGGATATATTGAAAAGCAGCTTGCGCAGGTTGAAAAGTTTGAACGGCTGGAAAGCAGGAGATTGCCAGAGGACCTGCCTTACGAAGAGCTAAAGGGATTATCCACGGAGGCAAGGCAGAAGCTGGCGAAGCTAAAGCCGCAGTCAGTGGGACAGGCCTCGAGGGTTTCAGGTGTTTCTCCCGCCGATATATCCGTGCTTCTTGTTTACCTGGAACAGAAAAGAAGGAAGGAAAAAAAGAAGTGAAATTGCTCAGTGAACTGCTTAAAAATATTAATGTAGAAGTGACAGATGAGTCTATTGAGAAGTTTAAAATATATTATGAAGAGTTGGTCTCCTGGAATAAGCAGTTCAATTTAACGGCTATCACCGAAAAAGAGAAGGTTATTATTAAGCATTTTTACGATTCGCTGCTGGCCGTAAAAACAAAGGGCTGGGTGGGAAAAGGGTCAATGGTTGACGTGGGGACCGGGGCAGGATTCCCCGGTGTCCCCCTGAAAATAATCCATCCTGAAATAAAAGCGACCCTGGTTGATTCGGTAAATAAGAAAATCGTATTCTTGAAAAGCCTAATGGAAAAAGCAGGGATTGATGGAGTAGAGATTGTGCAGGGCAGGGCAGAAGAGATAGCCCAGAGGGAAGAATACCGGGAAAAGTACGATCATGCAGTATCCAGGGCGGTTGCCAGTGTACCTGTCCTGCTGGAATATTGTTTGCCGCTGTTAAAAACAGGGGGTAACCTGATTATATATAAGGGCCGTGAGGGCGAATCGGAATTGGAAAGAGCTAAAACAGCGCTGGCAGAATTGGGAGGAGCAGTTATTGAAAAGTATAAAACGGCGTTGCCCAAAGGAGAAGGCGAACGGATGCTCATAACGATAAGAAAAGAAAGAATAACTCCTAAAAAATATCCCAGAAGAACAGGAATACCTGAAAAAAAGCCCTTATAAAAATGGAAAAAAATAGAAAAACAGGCAGGAGTTTTTAATTTTGAGGAGAATAAATATGGTAAGAAAAATAAACAGAGGAGAAAAACAATGGTGAAGGAATCGTTAACGAAGATGTTCGGTTTCAGCCAAAATGAGAATAGAAATGAATATATTCATGAAATAAATATCAAGGACATAAAACCAAATCCGTATCAACCAAGGAAATTTTTCGATCCTATACAAATGGATGACCTGGCAAAATCAATTAAAGAGTTTGGAATAATTCAACCGCTGATAGTAAGGCAAAAAGGGAGTTATTACGAAATAATAGCGGGCGAGAGGAGAATGAGAGCAGCCCAGATTATTGGAATGAAATCCGTTCCGGCTATTATCAGAAATGCCGAAGAAAAAGAGATGGCAGAAATGGCATTGATAGAGAACCTGCAAAGAGAGGATTTAAATTATTTTGAAGAGGCTGAAGGTTATAAACGGCTGATTGAAGAGTTTTCGCTGACGCAGGAGGAGATTGCCAGGAGGGTAGGAAAAAGCCAATCGACCATTGCTAACAAAATACGATTATTAAAACTGCCGGAAAACGTTAAGAAGAATATAGTCATTGAAATAATAACCGAACGACACGCCCGCGCGTTGTTGAAGCTGCCCGAAGAGGAAATGCAGTTGAAGGCGTTGAAAGAGATATATGAAAGGGAACTGAATGTAAGAGAAACCGATATTCTTGTTGAAAAGATATTAAGCGCATATGAAGACAGGCAGAAGGGTAAGGGTAAAAAGATAGTAAGGATATTTAAGGATATAAGAATATATTTGAATGCAATAAAGTCAGCTGTTTCCGAGATAGAAAACGCTGGGCTGGACGTTAAAGTAAGCGAAAATGATTACGATGATTATGTTCAGGTGGTCATACAAATATCTAAAAAAAAGAAAAGCGTATAAGTCGGAATATAAAGGACCCTAAAAAAATAATAGGGTCTTTTTCTTTATCCCCAAAAGGCTGATAAAATGTTTCACGTGAAACATCGGCATGCTAAACCAGGCCAACAAGAAATAATGATATTTTTTTGAAGGAAGACAAGAAAAAATGTGGAAATAAATAGTCTATGAAAAAGACTCAGAAAAAGAGGTGAAAAGAATGGGGAAAATAATCACAATCGCCAACCAAAAGGGTGGAGTTGCTAAGACAACCACAGCAGTCAATCTCGGCTCGTGTCTGGCAACGCTTGGAAAGAAAGTCCTGCTCGTTGACATGGACCCGCAGGGTAACGCCACCAGTGGGCTGGGCGTATCCAAAACGGGTATTAGCCGCTGCATTTACGACTGCATAATTAATGATATACCTGTGACCTCAATGATTCAATCCACCGAAATAAACAATTTGTTCATTGTCCCATCTACGATCCAGCTGGCTGGCGCGGAAGTTGAACTCGTATCAGTCATTTCAAGGGAAATGAAACTAAAAAAAGCCCTGCTTCCCATAAAGAGCAGGTATGACTATATCATAATAGATTGCCCGCCTTCGCTTGGATTGTTGACCCTCAATGCCATGACAGCCGCGGACAGGGTTTTAATTCCTATCCAGTGCGAATACTACGCACTGGAAGGACTTGGGCAATTGATGAATACGATCACGCTCGTAAAAAAACATTTAAATCCCGGTCTGGAAATAGAAGGTGTTGTTCTGACCATGTTCGATGCCCGAACGAACCTGTCGATTCAAGTAGTGGAAGAAGTCAAGGCCTATTTTAAAGATAAAGTGTTTAATTCGATAATCCCACGCAATGTCCGCTTGAGCGAAGCGCCGAGTTACGGGAAGCCAATAATCACATACGATCCAAAATCCAAAGGAGCAGAACAATATTTTGATTTAGCCAAGGAGGTCATAGAACGTGACTAAGAGTCGCCTGGGGAGAGGACTGTCAGCGCTTATACCCACGGAATCGGATGCGCTTGTTAAGGACGAACCAGTAACCGAAATCAAACTGGAATTGATAAAGCCAAACTCCTTTCAACCGCGTAAAAGCTTCGATAAGGACAAACTGGACGAACTTGCCAGATCGATTCAGGAACATGGAGTTGTTCAGCCGGTTGTAGTACGTCCATTGGGTAATGGAGAATATGAACTGGTTGTGGGCGAAAGGCGACTCAGAGCCTGCCAGCAGCTCCTGCTGGAAAAGATCCCTGCCGTGGTTAAGGACCTATCTGATCGCCAGATGGTGGAGATTGCCCTAATTGAAAACATTCAAAGAGAAGATTTAAACCCGGTTGAAGAAGCTGCTGCTTACAAAAGATTGATGGAGGAGTTTGATTTAACACAAGAGGAAGTGGCCCAGAGAGTAGCCAAGAGTCGTTCCTTTGTAGCCAATATGCTCAGGCTGTTGAAGCTCCCGCAGCCAGTGCTGGAAATGCTGTCCAGTGGGCAGCTAACGGTTGGACATGTTCGACCTCTTCTGGCAGTGGATAACGAGGAGCAGCAAATAAAATTGGCCGGGGAAATGATAGAAAAAAACCTCACGGTAAGGGATGCAGAGGCATTAACAAAGAAACAAGTCGCTGAGAAACCCATGGATGGTAAAAAAAATAAGGGAAAAGAAAACAAACTTCCTCCCGGAATTCTGGACCTGGAGTCCAGGCTGAGAAGCCTTTGCGGGACAAAAGTAAGGATAAAACAAATGGGCGAAAAAGGGCGTATCGAAATCGATTATTACAGCAGCGACGATCTGGATAGAATTGTGTCCATCTTTTTAAAAGAAGACTATTTGTAGTATGCAAATATTTTCAAAAAATAAATAGAAACGTAGAAATTATCCAAATATATTTAATTAGCGGAAAGTGAAAAAAGGAACTAGCTAAAAAAGACGACTTGTTGTATAATGATTTCGAAGCGGTACGGCCAGGTTAGAGCTTGATCTGGCCGTAGATTGTGAATATTATCACATATGCGGCAGTTATATTTTTCCTGCGAATCATTAAGGGGGTTGAAGAAAAATGAGTTGCCTATGTCAATGCGGCACCGGAAAGGAATCGGAAATTCTTGCGTTCATTGATCGCATCATTGACGCATATAAAGGGCAAAAAGGTGCCTTGATTCCTGTGCTGCACCAGGTCCAGGAGCATTTGGGGTATTTGCCGGAAGATGTGCAGGCCTACATCGCCGAAAAGCTAAATGTTCCATTAAGTGAAGTTTATGGTGTCGTCAGTTTTTACACCCTTTTCAGCACGGTGCCCAAGGGCAAGTATAAAATAAGCGTGTGCCTGGGAACCGCCTGTTATGTTAAAGGGTCGGGCCAAATCCTGGCGGAACTGGAAAAGGAATTAAACATCAATGTGGGCAGTACCACCGAAGACGGCCTGTTTACGCTGGAAGCCTGCCGCTGCCTGGGCTGCTGCGGCCTGGCTCCGGTTCTTATGGTTAATGATAACGTCCACGGACGCCTGACCAAGAGCGATGTTGGCGCAATAATTAAAAAGTACAGGGAAATAAGTTAGAGGAGGGTTGTAGATGCGGTCTATAAATGAACTAAAAGCATTGAAAGAAAAAGTGGAAAAGACTATGGCCGTCCGTGAAAACAAGGGAGCGCCTACGGTGATTGTTCACATGGGGACCTGCGGGATCGCCAACGGCGCGCGGGATGTCCTGAATGCGGTTATGGAAGAACTCAAGGTTCGCGAATTGACAGATATACATGTTACTCAGACCGGCTGCCCCGGATTGTGTCACAAGGAGCCGCTTGTTACAGTATCTTTTCCCGGCAAGAAACCATACCTTTATGGCAAAGTAACGCCTGAGAACGCCAGGAAAATAATTTTGCAGCATCTTGTGAACGGCCAGCCCGTGGCCGAGTGGCTGGTAAATAAAGAGGAGTAGCCGGTGAGGCTAAGAAGAAGGAGGAGTTGACATGGAGTTTTATCGTTCCCATGTGCTGGTTTGCACCGGCACTGGCTGCACCTCTTCTGACAGCCGGCTGGTTAAAAGCAGGCTGCAGAAGGAAATAGAGGACAAAGGGTTGGAAAAGGAAGTCAGGGTCGTGGAAACGGGCTGCTTTGGTTTCTGCAACCTGGGTCCAATTATGGTCATATATCCCGAAGGAACATTTTACTGTCAGGTAAAACCGGATGACGTCAAGGATATCGTGGAAGAGCATTTGATCAAGGGACGCCCCGTCCAGCGCCTGCTTTACCGCGAAGTGGACAAAGAGATAAAAACGACGGACTTTGAAAACATCGATTTCTTCAAATCCCAGAAACGCATTGCCCTATCCAACTGCGGGTTGATAAATCCTGAAAAAATAGAAGAGTATATTGCCCGGGACGGGTATTTTGCCCTGGCCAAGGTTTTACATGAAATGTCACCGCGGGATGTAATCGAAACGATTAAAAAATCCGGCTTGAGAGGCCGTGGGGGCGGGGGCTTCCCCACAGGCATGAAATGGGAATTCGCTTATAATTCCAAAGGAGATCAGAAGTACGTGGTTTGCAACGCGGACGAAGGTGATCCCGGAGCGTTTATGGATCGCAGCGTGCTGGAAGGAGATCCTCATTCCGTTCTTGAAGCCATGGCTATTGCCGGCTATGCCATTGGGGCAAACCAGGGGTACATCTACGTGCGCGCTGAATATCCAATCGCCGTGGAACGCCTCGGCATTGCCATCAAGCAGGCTCGAGAACTGGGATTGCTGGGTAAAAACATCTTTAGCAAAGGATTCGATTTTGATATTGATTTGCGCCTGGGGGCGGGAGCGTTTGTCTGCGGCGAAGAGACCGCCTTACTGGCTTCAATCGAAGGCAGAAGAGGAGAGCCAAGGCCAAGACCGCCTTTTCCGGCTGTGGAAGGCCTGTGGGGAAAACCTACCATTATCAACAATGTGGAAACATTTGCCAATATACCCCATATAATTCGCAATGGAGCGGAATGGTTCGCTTCGATCGGCACTGAGAAAAGCAAAGGGACAAAGGTATTTGCGCTGGCCGGAAAAATAAACAACACAGGTCTTATTGAGGTGCCGATGGGAACCACCTTGAGGACAATCATTTATGAAATCGGAGGCGGTATCCCTAATGGCAAGAAGTTTAAAGCAGCCCAAACAGGAGGACCCTCTGGCGGGTGCATTCCCGCTAAACACCTGGATATGGAAATTGACTATGACAATTTGCTGTCCATAGGTTCCATGATGGGCTCCGGCGGGATGATTATCATGGACGAGGATACCTGCATGGTTGATATTGCCAGGTTCTTCCTTGAATTTACCCAGGATGAATCCTGCGGTAAATGTCCGCCCTGCCGGATCGGGACAAAGCGGATGCTGGAGATATTAACGAGGATCACTGAAGGGAAAGGGAAGCCGGAAGATATAGAAACACTGGAAACACTGGCTTTGACGGTTAAGAATGCTTCCTTGTGCGGGCTTGGGCAGACCGCTCCCAACCCGGTACTGAGTACTCTCCGTTTCTTCAGGGATGAGTATGAGGCTCACATTTTCGATAAAAAATGTCCCGCTGGGGTTTGCCAGGCGCTGCTGACCTATACGATCCTGCAAGACAAGTGCCGCGGCTGCGGTCTGTGCGCGCGCAATTGTCCTGTGGAGGCCATTACTGGAAAAGTGAAGGAACCATATGTGATTGACGCTGAAAAATGCATCAAATGCGGCATCTGCCTGGAAAAATGCAAATTTGGGGCCGTTGTGAAGAAGTAAAGGCCAAAAATAAAGTCGAGGAGTGTGACTTTGCATGGAAATGGTAACTTTGACGATCGACGGCCAGGAAGTGCGGGTGCCTGCCGGTTCCACGGTACTGGAAGCCGCACGAAAGGCCGGGATTGATATACCGACACTGTGCTATTTGAAGGAAATCAATAAGATCGGGGCCTGCCGGGTCTGCCTGGTGGAAATTGAAAAAACCAGGGGATTGCAGCCCTCTTGTGTATACCCGGTAGCAGAGGGAATGAAAGTAAAAACCAATACGCCGGTTGTCCGGGAGGCTCGCAAAGCGGTGGTGGAACTGATACTTTCCAACCACCCGATGGAGTGCCTTACCTGCAGCCGAAACACAAACTGCGAACTCCAGGCCCTGGCCAAAAAACTGGGGATAAAAGACATTCGTTTTGAAGGGGAAAATACTGAGTTTCCGGTGGATTCTTCTGCGCCAGCCATTGAAAGGATCCCCGACAAGTGTATTCTCTGCCGGCGCTGTGTAAGCGTCTGCAACCAGGTGCAGGGAGTGGGTGTACTCGGCGTAACGGAAAGAGGCTTTGAAAGCATTGTGGCGCCTCCGTTCCACCGGGAACTGAACGACGTTAACTGCGTGCTTTGCGGCCAGTGCGTCAACGTTTGTCCTGTAGGCGCATTAAGGGAGAAAGACCACACCAAGAGAGTGTGGGAGGCCATCAATGACCCCGAAAAAATCGTTGTTGTTCAGACGGCGCCTGCGGTTAGGGTCGCTCTGGGAGAGGAGTTTGGATTCCCAATTGGCACGTCCGTTACCGGTAAAATGGTGGCTGCTTTAAGAAGACTGGGTTTTGACAGGGTGTTTGACACTGACTTCACTGCCGACCTGACAATTCTCGAAGAGGGAAGCGAACTGCTGGAACGCCTGAAAAATGGAGGAAAACTGCCGCTTTTGACTTCCTGCAGCCCGGGCTGGGTAAAATACTGTGAACACCATTACCCGGAATTCCTAGATAATCTTTCTACGGCGAAATCACCTCAGCAAATGTTTGGGGCGCTTGCCAAGACCTACTTTGCTGAAAAAATCGGGGTGGATCCCGCCAGGATATATTCGGTTTCCATCATGCCCTGCACAGCCAAGAAATTTGAAAGACAGCGCCCGGAAATGAAGGACAGCGGTTTTTCGGATGTTGATGCGGTGCTGACCACCCGCGAACTGGCCAGCATGATAAAGGAAGCCGGTATTGATTTTAGTGGCCTGCCTGAGGAAAAATACGACGAGCCGATGGGCATTTCTACCGGCGCCGGCCTGATTTTTGGAGCAACAGGCGGTGTTATGGAAGCGGCGCTGAGGACGGTTTATGAAATCGTTACCGGAAAAACATTGAAAAACCTTGACTTTATCGCCGTGAGAGGACTGGAAGGCATCAAAGAAGCTGCCGTAGACTTGCCGCCTCTGGGAACAGTCAAGGTGGCTGTCGCTCATGGTTTGGGCAATGCCAAGAAGGTGCTGGAAAGAGTAAAAGCCAAAGAAGCGGAATATCACTTTATCGAGATCATGGCTTGTCCAGGCGGCTGCCTGGCGGGCGGCGGCCAACCGCTTGTCAGTGGACCTGAACGGATGAAAATGGCGGAAGATTTTCGCGCTCTAAGGGCAAAAGCCATCTATGAGGAAGACAAGGGGATGCCGCTCAGGAAATCACACGAGAATCCTGCAATCAAAGCGCTTTATGAAGAATACCTTGTGAAACCATTAGGTGAAAAATCACATCATCTGCTACACACTCACTATCATGCCAGGCCAAAATACGCGGCCCTGGCCGCCCTGGAAAGCTGCAAGAAATAAACGGTGCAAGGAACCAACAACAGCGGATGCCGGGTAACACCGGAAGCCGCTGTTTTTCTATTTGTTTCCTTATAGTCCTCTGGAAACATTGAGAATAAGAAGGTATAATAATGGACATGAAGCGAAGGAGAGGAGCTAAAAGACGATGCTGGGAACTGTAGTAAACGCCGGGGCAATAGCTTTTGGAGCGTTAGTGGGCATTATACTGCGTACGGGTATTCCGCAAAAATATAAAGACACCGTTATGCAGGCCTTGGGCATAGCTGTGGCCTTGATTGGGATAAAAATGGCCCTCCAGACCAGGAATGAATTGATTGTTATTATTAGTCTGGCTGCAGGCGCTGTGGTGGGAGAAGCGCTTGGTATTGAAAGGGCCTTGGAAAAACTCGGGGAAAGGCTTCAGAAAACGCTTAATTCAAGTGACGGCGATTTTGTGAAGGGATTCGTAACATGCAGTCTTGTTTACTGCGTGGGCGCTATGAGTATAATGGGAGCCCTGGAAAGCGGTTTAACCGGCCAGCACAAAATACTGTTTGCCAAATCATTATTGGATGGGATCAGTTCAATTATTTTCGCTTCAACGATGGGGGTCGGTGTTATCTTTTCCGGCCTTTCAGTGTTGTTTTACCAGGGAGGTTTGACCCTGCTGGCCGGGTCGGTAAAAGTCTTTATGACTGAAGCGGTGATTGCGGAAATGACTTCGACGGGAGGACTGTTAATCCTGGCTATATCCGCAAATATTCTGGGGTTAACAAAGTTTAAAACCGCCAATCTTTTACCTGCAATCCTCGTGGCTGCAGTTTTAACCTTATTGGTTGGCGGGGGGCAGTGATACAGGCTGTTCATGCTCTTAAAGGAAAAGGAGAGTGGCTTTATTTATGCTGCAGGTAATAAACGATCTGATTTATGAAAACTATGCCCTTATAGCGATTGTTTTAATTGTTTTGTTTGCTGCAGGTCTTGCTTTGTTTCTCGCGGTGATATTTCGCCTTAATAAGCTGGCCCGTCAGTACAGGGCGCTTATGCGCGGGATGGATGGAAAAAACATCGAACAGATTGTGCTGGAAAACGCAAACATATTGGAGAATTTACAAAAAAAATTGGCCGGCATAGAAACGCAGCTAAAAGAGGTGGAAAGGCTTAACAGGCGAAGCATACATAATGTAAGCCTCTTGCGTTTTAACGCTTTTCACGATATGGGCGGGGACCTCAGCTTTGCCCTGGCTTTGTTGAATCATGATGGAGACGGGGTTGTTATCAGCAGCATATACGGGCGTGATGACGCGCGAACTTACGCTAAGCCTGTTAAGGGAGGCAAGTCGACCTACCATTTTTCACAGGAGGAGGAAAAGGTCATCGCTTTGGCCCTCTCCCAGGAAAATGACGAAAACAATTCGCCGATTTTGAGTAAAAAATGACTTAATGGGGAAGGATTTATAAAGATTATGTAGAATATTATCTCTGGTAGTTTCACTCTGCTTGGGACGACTTCTTTTCAAAAGGCAGGTTGTAGCATGTCGGGGGAAGAGAAGGGAACAGCGAGAAAAAAAGAAAAGAAAAAGATCAGCCACCTGACGATGATGGTTATACCGCACAGTCACGGGGCCAGTGTTAAGAATTACTGCATACCGATGTGGCTGTTTAAGTCGTTTATGATTCTTAGCGTTTCCTGCATTCTGGTTGTGGGTTATTTTGTTGCAGGATTTTTTTATCTCAGGTATGTGACCGTAGAGAATAAAGAACTCAAGGAAATAAATATGGCGCAGGCCAAAGAAATCAATGAGCTGAAAGGCCTGGCCGGATCGATGCGCAGCAAATTGGAATACCTGGTCCAGCTTGATCAGGAGGTCCGGGCGAAAGTGGGTCTTATCAAGCCTGCAAATAATGAACAGAATGACCGTAGTATCCTTAGTTCACGGTCTGAAACAAGGTACCAGCTGATGACAATGGGGATTAGTGCTATTGCTTCAGCCGGTTCCCAGCCCCTTCTTGTACAGGCGGACATAGTCGCACCGCAGGAAAGCACAGGCCTTGTCGAAAGCGGTGAGGTTCTGGAACTGCCTGTGCCTGAAAACGAAATCGATACCCTCGAGGACCTCGGAGAACAGCTGGCCTTAATGGACCAGATGTTAACGCAGCAGGCTGAAGCGATGAATAGACTCAATTCCGACGTCGACAAGCGGTTAGCCTACTTGAATGCACTGCCCAATGCCTGGCCTATCCAGGGGCGCATTACTTCCGGGTTTGGCTGGCGCAGGAACCCCTTCTCACGGGGGCAGGAATTTCATGAAGGCATAGATATTGCTCAGTCATACGGTGCCCCCATCCGGGCATCCGGAGACGGAGTGGTTACCTTTGCGGGATATAAAAGCGGGTGGGGAAGGGTGGTAGTAATTTCCCACGGATTTGGCTATGTGAGCCAGTATTGCCATAATTCATCCTTACTTGTTAGTACGGGAGAAAGGGTTAAGCGCGGGCAAATCATAGCGCGCCTCGGCAATACAGGACGCAGTACGGGGCCGCATCTTCATTTTGGAGTGGCGAAGGAGGGAAAATGGATTAATCCTATGACAGTGATTGGGAAAAAGGAATAACAGGAGTGAAGTAGATGTTTGGAAAAAAAGGAGCACCTGAACCGGCCAATTATCAGAAAATCGATACACTAATTGGAAAAGAGACAAATCTTCAGGGGACTCTTATTGCTAAAGGAACGATTCGAATAGATGGGGAGTTTAAGGGAGATATCCAGGTGCAAGGAGACCTGGTTATAGGGGAGACCGGTAAGGTCGAAACGAGTGTTGAAGCGCGCAATGTTCTTATTGCGGGACACCTTAAAGGTAACATCCAGGCTTCAGGGTTGGTGGATCTTGCCCCGTCTGCCAGGTTATACGGCGACATAAGGGTTAAAAATTTGATTATTGAAGAAGGAGCTATTTTTAAAGGCAACTGCCTGATGGAAAGCAAGGATGAGACCACCGCGGGAATGCAAGAAGAGAGAGATTAATAGAGCCGCACTGCGGCTTTTTTCATTACGGAACGGGAGTAACAAAAAAGCCACCTTAGGTAAGCATTGTTAACGGCGTCTTTAGCTTGCTTTTCGAGGGGTGCATTTCTAATTGAGATGACCGGTTTGGCGAAGAGCAAGAAAGATGCTGTTAGCAATCAAGCATGACATTTTCATTACGATACTAAGCCTGGTGTTTTGCAGCACCTGTATTTCCATAAAGCCTCCGACATTGACAATACCATAAATGCTGATGTCCCCCACCTCCGGCAGCAGCTTGCTTACGCCTGCCCCCGGCTTGAGCGGCTTACCCTCCAGCAGGATGGTACCGACATTGGCCAGTTGGCCAAGGCAGGCATCTACCGCGATTACCGTAAGTCCATTTTCTTTATCTCTGATACGCAAGAGATACGATTCGAGGTTCTGAGCGTGGACCGGATTATCTATGGTTCCAAGGATTTCGATGTTTTTACCATGAAGAAGCGATGACAAGCGCCATCCAGTCAGCGGTCCCAGGCTGTCGCCTGTTGATCGGTCAGTGCCTATGCATATAACAAGAGGACGGCGGTTTTTGCCCAAATTGTTTAAAAGCGCGGCAAGGTGTTCGGAAAGCTTTGTTACAGCAAAAACATCATCCATATGTACACGTATTTTATTGTCCTCGGTTTTTGCTGCCTTAGTAAAATAATCCAGCAACGAAGGGAACATTCCATATATGCCTCCAAGTTTATTAGCCGTAGTATGCGTTAATAATAGGTGAACTATCCATGTAAAACTTGAAGGTGATATTCCCACAAAACAGCGGGTGAATTAATAAATTATAAGTTTAAGAATAAATATTACTATAATTCCTTTAACCCGCGGAGAATGATTTGATGCCCGACTATAAAAGATTTCTAAGCTGGCAGGTAGCTTTTACTTATGTTGGGACGGTCATTGGCGCGGGTTTTGCCTCTGGGCAAGAAATACGTGTTTTTTTTGCCTCATTTGGTTTAAAAGGACTGCTGGGGACTGTTGTTGCCGGAGTCCTTTTTGCTGTCCTGGGCGAGCGCATTTTACATGCTGCGGGGGAAAAAAGCATGGAAAATTATGAGCAATATACCATTTACCTCTTCGGAAATAGGTTGGGAAAAATCTTTAATGGAATTATCGACATTTTCCTGGTGTGCGGTTTATCGGTTATGCTGGTGGCCAGCAGCAGCCTTTGTGCAGAATTGTTGGCCTTGCCGGAATGGGTGGGGTTTGCTGGTACGGTTCTTTTTCTCTATGTCTCTTTGCTAATGGATGTGGAAGGAATACTTTGGCTGAATACCCTGCTGGTTCCCGGTATCATTATTATGTCCACCGGAATAGCGGCCGCAAGTATTTTTTACCCTGGGCAGGCTTCAGCCCAGGAGAGCTTCAGGGGGGGATTAGCAGGCGGCCACTGGCTTTTTGCCTCTATTCTTTATGTGTCGTATAATCTTGTATTAGGGGCGGTGATCCTTTCTTCCTTAGGGAGGAAGGTTGGAAAAGAAGGGAGCAAAGGAACTATCCTGGCGGGCATGATTTTAGGTTTGCTGGCGGCTGTTATTTGCTGCGCTTTTTTTGTTCAGGGAGAATACGTCTACAGGGCAGAAATACCTATGCTCACTCTTGCCGCCAGTATTCATCCAGCAGCCGGATGGAGCTACTCTCTCATCCTGTGGACTGCAATCTTCACTTCAGCCCTGAGCAACGGGTTTGGTCTCATGAAGAGGCTGGCCGGCAGGCTGTCCTGGCCCCGGCCCGTGCTGGCTTTGTTCATTTTTTTACCCACCTTTGCGTTCATTGGGTGGCCGTTGAGCAGGGTAGTAGCGTTTGTTTACCCTCTCTTGGGCTATTTTGGCCTGCTTTTTATTGCGGCCGTAATCATTAAAAAGAAATAAACGCGACCAAGACCTTCCCCTTCCTGCAGCTGCGGTGGCTTACTCTCCCGTGACAGGCTTTACATGCTCAGGTTCGTCCTACCGGACGAACCTGAAAAAATGTCTGGATTGTTTACGGATGCAGCACGCTATTCAAGAAAAACACAGGGATTGCGGTGAGCCATTATCCTGATTTCCTCTTCAGTAATACCGCATTTGAGCAGTTCTTCAATAAACATGCGAAATCCCTCCACCGGCGAGGGATGGCTAGCCTGGCCAAAGTCAGTCTGAATAATGCAGCGTTCCGCTCCAACTGCCCTGATCGAACCGGCCGTTTCCTCGGGAGTGCTGTTCTTCCAGGCGGGCATGAGGGGAAGCATGGATTTTTCAAGATAGGCGCCTTTTTTAGCAAGGTCCTGCTGCACGCTGAGCGGTGTTTTTGTCAGGTCAAGTTCAGGGTGGGCCACCAGCAGTTTCTTTATGCCCATTTTACAAGCTTCGTCCACAAGCGAAATGACTTCCTGGACAGACAGGTGTCCTGTTCCCAGCGCTCCTCCGTTCTCCGCAATGAGGGCCAGGATCTCTTTTACTTCATTCAGTATTTTGCCGTCGTCATCCAGGACGGAGTATCCTTTATCGGGAACCTTGATTTCATAACTTGATTTTTGTGCTTTCCAGTTGCCGCCGCTGTGAAATTGAAGGTGGTTTCGGGCTGATATTGTTGGCATCCAGATTATCTTGGCGCCCATTTTAAGTGCCAGTTCCACTGCGTAAGGGTTAAATCCCCCGACAAACTGGTTGAGGACAAGGCATCCTCCTACAGCAAGCCCGGTTTGTTTGCTCAGGGTTATTGCCCTTTCTACCGTGCTGCCCTCGTGCGCTTTAATGATGAATCCCTTCATTCCCGCTTTCCTGGCATGCTCTGCCAGCTCGAAGTCGTCCACCGAACGTGGAAAAAGGCTCGGGGATGTGTGGACGTGGATGTCGACAGCTCCTTTCAGGAGTTCGCTCGCCCGGTAGTTTTCCATAATGTTTTGCCTCCTTTTCAACTCATTGACACCCGTGAAGAAATAATTTAGGACAATCGGCCAAAAGTTGTTTTAGCCGAATCAGCGGCCGGCAGTATTGTGCCCGGCCGATTTTGTTTCAACGTGCTGCTTTTTATGTCGCTTGCAACAAATTACATGTGTCCAAATGACTGCTGAAGATAAAAAAACCTTTAAAAAACGCCACTTGTGATCAATGACAAGTATGGTACAATTTTTGCATATTTAATTTTATTGATATACTGATTATATTCTAATTTTATAATAAAAGACAGGGGGTATTTATATTATGAGAAAATCGGTTTGGTTAAACGAGCTGACCTGGGAAGACGTGGCTGAGTACCTGAAGACGAATGACATAATAATTTTTCCTGTTGGCAGCACGGAGCAGCACGGGCCGGCCGGACCGCTGGGAGTCGACAGTTATGCGGCAATAGCCCTGGCGGAGGATGCCGCCAAAGAGACGGGCGTGCTTGTTATCCCGCCGCTGTGGTTTGGCGATTCGCCTCACCATTTAGACTTTCCGGGCACAATATCCTTGAAACCGGAGACCCTGGCCGCAGTGATTAAAGACGTAGTAAAAAGCCTGGCTAAAAACGGCTTTAAAAAATTTCTCATCATCAACGGGCATAAAGGTACAAACATTGCGGCTATTACCATTGCCTGCCGGGCCCTTCGCCAGTATGAGCAGCCCGATGTGCTGGTGGCCCTGGCGGATCCGATGCATCTCGCCAAAGGCATTGCCCATATAAAAGACGCGGTGGAACACCATGCCGGCGAACTGGAAATTTCCCAGGTGTGGCACAAGTACCCTCATTTGATTAAACATGAAAAACTGACCAGGGAACAGGTTAACCTGGAGCCCATACTGTCGCCCTTTGTGGCCAAAGACCTGCTGGGTAAAAACGGAGATACCATTGAGGTTTTCTGGAACAGCGCGGAACAAAAACAATTTGCTCCTGACGGGTCATTTTCCGATTCGAGCAAGGCTTCTCCTCAAAAAGGCAAAATGTACCATGAATACATGGTCAAACGGCTCGTTGAATTTATCGGCTGGCTGAAAGAATATACAGGACCCGTGGGCAAAAGCTGACGGCGGGCATGTAAAAAGGGTTGGTGTCAATGCGAAGAATAAACTGTGATGTGCTGGTGATCGGCGGGGGCGGAGCAGGCGCCATGGCCGCCTATGAAGCCGCGAAGCATAAGGTAAGGGTTGCCGTGGTAAGCAAAGGTCGAATACAAAGATCAGGGTGCACCATTATGGCTCCAGGGGCCATTTCCGGGGTCGGAGATGAATGGGCGGTTCCCGGTGACAGTAAACGGCTTCACCTGGAAGATACGGTCAGGGGCGGCGCCTACCTGAATGATCAAAACCTGGTCAGCATTCTGGTCGAAGAAGCCCCCGAAGCAATCCTGGAGTTGGAAAGAATCGGCGCTATCTGGCAAAGAGACGAAACGGGAAAAAAATATGCCCTGCGCATTGACGGAGGACATACCTACCACCGTACTGTTTTCCTTGAAGACAGAACAGGCCGGGAAATACTGCGCTCCCTTTTTGGAGAGCTGAAAAAACGCGATGTTGGGCTGTATGAAGAAATTATGATCACGCGGATTATCCACGACGGCTGTTGTGCCGGCGGTGCCGCAGGTGTCGATATAAACACTCTGGAACCGGTGATTTTTGAGAGCGGGGCTGTCATACTGGCTACGGGCGGGGCCGGCAATGTTTATGCCAACACGGACAACCCTACCGACGTGACCGGCGATGGATACCGCCTGGCCCTCGAGGCCGGTGTTCCTTTAATGGACATGGAGTTTGTCCAGTTCTTTCCCATCGGGTTTCTCTTTCCCCCTTCTTTGCGCGGGGTTTTAGGCGGTCTGTTGTATTATTCCAGACTCCTGAACGCCAAAAAGGAGCGATTTATGGAGAAGTATGACCCGCAGCGGCTGGAGTTGTCAACAAGGGATCGTGTCTCCAGGGCCATGTTCATGGAGGTCCGGGAAGGCAGGGGAACGCCGTTGGGAGGAGTATACTGCGATATGACCTACCAGCCGCCGGGGTACATAGCTAAAATGACGCCTGCCCTGTATGACACCTATCGCCAAATCGGCATTGACCCGGAAAAAGACTTACTGGAAGTAGCTCCCACCTGCCATTTCTTTATGGGGGGGATGGTGATCAACGAAAACTGGGAAACAGAAATGACCGGTCTGCTCGGGGCAGGTGAAGTCTGTGCGGGCATCCACGGAGGAAACCGCCTGAGCCAGAATGCGCTGGCCGAAATCCTGGTTTCGGGAAAACGTGCCGGAAAAAGAGCGGCGGAAATAGCCGCCGGTACAGGCAGGAAGCGCATAGATCCTTGTGAAGCGCGCTGGGAAGAAGAAAAGATAAAGCGGGTTTTGAAAGCAAGCGGCCAGGGATTGCGGCCCCTGGCCTTTCGCCAGAAAATAAAGGACCTGATGTGGGAAAACGTAGGAGTATTCAGAACAAAAGAGTCTTTAGAATATGCGCTTGAAAAAATCCAGCAGCTTCAAGAAATCGAGGCAGCGGTCAGCGAGAAAAAAGCTGCCGGCAGCCAGGAAGTAGTCCAGGTTCTTGAGAATGAAAGCATCCTGGAAACCGCCAGGTGCATCATTCATGCCGCCCTGGACCGCAAGGAGAGCCGGGGTGCTCATTACCGCAATGATTATCCGGACACGGACAACAAGAACTGGCTAAAGCATATTACGGTCAAAAAGATCGGAAAAACGGTCCAACTGGATTATCGCCGGGTTGATACGCGCATTTTAAAACCGGGGGGATTTGATTGAGCAGCGGCAGGGCAAAAATATTTCGCTTTAATCCCGAAACTGACAAGGAACCCTCATATATTACGTATGATTATACTTTTATCAGGGGTATGACGGTACTGGACGTTCTCATGCAGGTTAAAGAAAAATGGGATCCCGGACTGGGATTCACGTACTGCTGCCGTAACAGCCACTGCGGGCTCTGCGGCGTGATGGTGAACGGCAAATCGACGTTATCATGCCGGGAACCGGCGTTAGAAGAAATCGTGGTCGAACCGCTGGCCAATCTTCCGGTGGTTAAGGACTTGATAATTGACCGCTCAGCATACGAAAGAAGATTGGATAAAATGCGCCCTTTTTTAGACCGGACCCGCGGTCCCCGGCAGGAACCCGAACTCATCGATATGGAAGCCTTTCACAGGTTCAAAATTGCCAGCCGCTGTGTCGAGTGCTTCTGCTGCCTGGCAATTTGCCCGGTTTACAAGCAAACACCCCACGCCTTTATCGGGCCGGCAGCGCTGATTATGGAGGCCAGGCATTTCTTTGACCCGAGAGATGAGTTGAATAGAAAAGTGATACTCAAAGAGCAGGGGATTGACCTCTGCATCTCGTGCGGAAGGTGTTCCAGCGTTTGCCCGCACCATATATCGCCGCTGGAGATAATCACCGAAATGAGAAAGCGCCTGTAAGCTGGCCCGACAGCTTCTAACACCTTATGCACTTGGCGGTTCTGGAGTTGAAACAGCCGTTGCAGGAACCACATGAAGACTTTTTTTGCCCGTTTCGAAAACGCACAACCAGGTCAGGTTCACAGATGAACGGCCGGCACATGGAGACTAGGTCAAGCGTATTGTTTTCCACCAGAGATTCCATTGTTTCAAATGTGCGCAGGCCTCCTACAAGGATTACCGGGATACCGGTATTCTTTTTAACTGCGGCCGCCTGCTGAAGATAATAGTTTTCTCCGCCTGCACCGGTCCAGTTGTGACCGCTGAGTTCCACAGCCGTCGCTCCCAGGCTTTCGAAGAGTCTTGCCATGTAAAGGACATCCTCAATATAGTCGTCGCCGGAACTGTCTGTGGAGTTGATTTTGACCAGGACAGGGAATTCTCTGCCGGCCGCCGACCTGATCCCGGCAATGATTTCCCTGACTATGCGCGTCCTGTTTTCAACGTTTCCACCCCACTTGTCCGTACGACGGTTAAAATAGGGAGAAAGGAATCCCGAAAGCAGGTAACCGTGGGCACAGTGAATCTGAACGCCGTCACAGCCTGCGGTTTTAATGCGCACTGCAGCCTCAACGAAAGCATCGATTACTTCCCTGATTTCCTTTTCAGTAATTTCCCGGGGAATAACACCGCCTTCGATGGTAAGAACCGGCGAAGCGGCAACGGGGGTCTGCTCTCCGGTCAGCTTGGGAACAGTAAGCCCGCCCGCATGGCTGATCTGTACTATTAATCTTGAACCGTGCTTGTGCACGATTTCCGCCAGTTTTTTATACCCTTCGATGAACCTGTCGTCGTAAATGGCATTTTGCAGCTTCCCGCCCCGGCCAAGCGGACTTTGCACGTAAGAATGGGCTGTAATGATCAGGCCCAGTTCGTTTTTGGCGAGCGTTTCGTAAAGCTGCAGTTCATTTTCCGTAATGGTGCCATCGCTGCTGCCCAGGTAGTCGTGGGTCGCCGAGCGGACGAACCGGTTTTTAACAACAAGCTGGCCGATTCTAACAGGTTGAAAAAGAATACTCATTGTGCTGCCTCCTCCGGATAGATTAAATCCATTATACCACTGCGGCAAATTTGTTGAGAATAACATGCGGCGGGAATTGCGCTGGGAGAATTATGCCGGAATCGCAGCAAAACATGGGGTTATTGAGCGTAAAAAAGCTGCTGGCCGTTGACGACATAACTGTTAATAATGTCTTTACCTTCTTTCGAGGTTATGAATTCGATAAAAGCCATTGCTCCCTTGTAATTGATCTGGGGATGTTTTTGAGGGTTGACGGCAATGACTCCATACGGGTTAAGCAGCAGTTGGTCTCCCTGTACCAGGACCGACAGTTTAAGCCTGTCCATCATGCTGGCATATGTTCCCCGGTCGGCCAGGGTGTATCCGCCCTTTTCACTTGCCATTATAAGAGTGTCTCCCATACCTTTACCAACGGGGAGGTACCACTTTCCTTCCGGCTTGATGGAAGCTTTTTCCCACAGCTCTTTTTCTTTTTTATGGGTTCCGGAATCGTCACCGCGGGACAGAAATTCGTATTTTTGCGCCTGGGCCAGAGTCTTAAAGGACTCAACAGCGCTTTTGCCTTTAATACCGGCCGGATCGTTTTCCGGCCCAACGATGACGAAGTCATTATACATAACATCCCTGCGGTTAACACCGAAACCATCCGCCACGAATTTGTCCTCCGCAGCCCTGGAATGAACAAGGACAACATCGCAGTCTCCCAGTTCCCCCGTTTTCAGGGCTTGACCCGTTCCCTGGGAAATGACCTTGACCTTGTAGCCGGTTTTTTGTTCAAAAACCGGCAGCAGCTTGTCGAGAAGACCGGAATCCTTGGTGCTGGTGGTGGTGGACAGGACAACAACGGTATTTTCCTGCGACGCGTTTTCTTGATTGGATATTTTTTGTTTTCCCGCGCAGGAAGCTGCTGCAAACATAAGTACGAGAGCCATAAACCAGGGTATAAACCTTTTCATGAAATATTTTCCTCCTTTTAATTAAAATGTAATAAAATAAAAATTCCTTCCACAAGGAAGGAGGCTGGCAGAAGGCATTTTCAGTAAAATAAAAATGCCTTCCGGAAGAAGACATTCAGGGCAGTTCTCTGGACTGCTCATCGACCTCCTTTCCGCACTGGGAGGCTTTACCGTTTCCAGTAAAACCCTGCAGGCCAGCAGCCTTAGACAAACAATCTTTAGGCGGACTGGCTCGGAGATTATTTATTTGTGGTTTATTTTATAGAAATATATATTGCCTGTCAATATTATTCGAAATGATGTATTATTGAAGTGACAAATATTTAGCCAGGGTTCAAGATGCTGACAGGACATTAAGAGGGGTGGTCGCCCGTGGGCGTAAGGGTTGTAACCGACAGCACGGCTTATCTTGAAAATGAAGTTACCCGCAGGCTGGATATTACCCAGGTTTCCTTGAGCATCAATTTTCCGGATGAAACCTTTGTCGAAATGGATATATCAAATGAAAAGTTCTATGAAATCCTGGACAGGAGCCCACAGTTTCCGACATCTTCACAGCCCTCGCCAAATGATTTCTACCAGGCTTTTAAGAAAATTATCAATGCGGGAAACGATATCATCGGCATTTTTATCTCTTCAAAGCTAAGCGGCACATTTTTTTCTGCCCTGACCGCTCGAAGCATGATCCTGGAAGAGCACCCCGACAGCCGGATTGAGCTTATTGATTCCAATTCATCCGCCATGCAGCTCGGTTACGCCGTTTTGAATGCGGCCAAAAAGGCCCGGGAAGGCTGCACAATCGCTGAGGTCAAGTCTTCAGTATTGAGGGTGATGGAAAAGACAAGGCTCTACTTTGTTCCCAAAACGCTGGAGTACTTGAAAAAAGGAGGCCGCGTGGGAGAGGCGGCCGCCCTTTTGGGGACACTGCTGCAGATTAAACCAATCCTCACGGTTACAGACGGCAAAGTGACCGTCTTTGAGAAGGTCAGGACGACTGAAAAAGCCATCGGCAGGATACTGTCTATTTTCGAAGAACATTTTCACAAATATGGCATCGCCGAATTGACCGTTCACCATATAAACTGCGTTGAAGAAGCGCGTAAAATAGCACGGCATATTGAAGAAAAGTTTGGTTTGAAAGCGGCCATATCACCGATCGGGCCGGTAGTGGGGCTCCATGTGGGGCCGGGTTCACTGGGACTCGCCTACTGCCTCCTTGACTGATCTCTAAACCTTTAGAGATGGCGATAGGTCCGGGGTATCGCCAAACCTATTAAGGTATACACTGCCAGCGCGATGAGACTGTCAGCACCGTGATGAAGGGCTGTCCCGATACCGACGACCACTCCTGCCTTTTGCAGCGTAAATCCGAAAGGAAGGACAATAAGCGCTTCCGATGCAGCGTGAATGGGAAGGGTAGCCAGCAGCGCTGTTTGAAAAGATGATCCTCTCTTGAGCATGTATGCTCCAAACACTGCAAAAATGATGTGCATGGCAGCACGCGCCCCAATTACGGGACCTAGTTTAATAAGGAATCCCAGGGCTGAGCCCGCGGCGACCATAAAAGCCACGAGAGGGCTGATCAGCATAGAAAGCATGACCGGCACATGGGAAGCCAGCGTGGCGCTGAACGGGGGAATGGTGATTCCCAGCACGCCTCCGAAGGCCAGCGGGATTATAAGAGCCAGGGATGTTAGAATACCTCCCCACACGATTTCTTTTACGCGCATTTTAATCATCTCCATACTTGTATATTCAGGTGTCATGTCAGATGAATTATACAGTGCAAAGTCACTGGATGTCAATAAGGATAGAATTATTATAGAATTATTAAGAAACGATTGAAACACAGGTACCCGGGAGGATGGTAAATTGAACAAGACCGCCGCCATGGAAGAATTGAAACGACAGGTACTGGAATGCCGCTCTTGCCGGCTTCGAGATGGCTGCCGCCAAGTCGTTTTCGGAGAAGGCAACCCGGAAGCCAGGATCATGGTGATCGGTGAAGGGCCAGGCGAAGAGGAGGACAGGCTGGGACGGCCTTTTGTCGGAAAGGCTGGTCAGCTTCTTGACAGGATCCTTCAAGCCTGCGGCTTTGAAAGATTCACCCATACCTTTATCGCCAACATAGTCAAGTGCCGCCCGCCGCAGAACCGTATCCCCACACCGGAAGAAAGAATTAGCTGCCGGCCTCATCTCAACGAACAGGTCAGGATCATCCGGCCTTCAATAATCATTTTGCTGGGCGCTACAGCTCTTCAGGGGCTGATAGACCCGCAGGCCAAAATAACACAAGCCCGCGGCAGCTGGCTAAGATGGGAGGATACCTGGGTGATGCCCACCTATCATCCCGCAGCCCTGCTGCGCAACGTCCAGCTTAAACAGCCGACATGGGAAGACTTTAAGAAGGTTGTGGCGAGGTACCGTGAACTGGTTGACCCTGCCCATTATTCGCCCCACTGCTGAAAGCGCGGTTTGCGGTAAACATGAGAAAATAATGCTGACCAATAAAAAAGCGCATACCGGACGGGCAGGTCCGGGCGCTTTTTTTTATGGGTTTCATCAATTATCAACATAATATTAACCGTTCCTTAACATGCGCGCAGTTGTCCTTTAACAGGCGCAAATTATAGTAACGATTAAAAGGAAATATTTCAATTTTAAGGAGGAAAACCGGATGTTAAAATCACAGCTGATGAAAATTGCGGCAGTTGCGGGGATTCTGGCGATAATCATAACGGCTGCCGGCTGCGGAGGAAGCGAAAAACCCCCAAAAGACGAAACCGCTCAACCTGCGGAGCTGTCGGGCACTATCCAGATCGCGGGCTCCACTTCAGTACAGCCTCTTTCTGAAGAACTGGCCAAAGCATTTATGGCCAAGAATCCCCGGGTAAGAATCAATGTGGCAGGCGGCGGTTCCGGAGCCGGGATCAAGGCAGCTGTTGAAGGAACGGCGGATATAGGCGCTTCTTCTCGCGAACTCAAACCCGAGGAAAGAACGGTTAAGGAATTCACCATCGCCCTGGACGGGGTCGCGGTAATCGTCCACAAGAATAACAAGATTTCAGAGCTTAAAAAAGACGAGATCAAGAAAATATTTACGGGCGAAGTGACCGACTGGTCGTTATTAGGCGGAGAGAAAGGCCCCATCCATGTGATCAGCAGGGAGGAAGGTTCCGGCACAAGAGGGGCGTTTGATGAACTTGTGCTGGGCAAAGATGCCAAAGTCACCGACAAAGCGGTCATCCAAAATTCCACAGGGGCTGTGAGGACGGCGGTCGCTGCCGACAAGGCGGCCATAGGCTACATCTCTCTTGGCTCATTGAATAACGAAGTAAAGGCCCTTAAAGTCGACGGAGCCGAAGCGACCCCGGCCAGCGTCAAAAACGGTGTCTACAAGATTTCCCGCCCTTTTATCTACCTGACGCAAAAAGAGCCGGCCGGCCTGGTAAAGGCTTATCTTGATTTTGTCCTCAGCCCCGAAGGGCAGGATATTGTAAGAAAAAATTTCATACCGGTTAAATAGCCGGTAAATTTACATGCACAAATGGTAAAGCTCTTCCTTGCCGCCCGCTTGCAAATCCGGTTGAGTTGATTGGAGATAAACGACATGCTTGCTCGAAAACAACGGGAAAGAGTCTATGAGACAATTCTTTTTTGCAGCGCGCTTGCAGCTGCGGCGGTAATAATCTTAATTGCCGTCTTTATTTTTAGAGAGGGCACGCCGGTCTTCGTTAAGTACGGCCTGGGCAGTGTTCTCTTCGGGGTTAAATGGTACCCGACAGGGAAGGTTTACGGCCTTTGGCCCATGGTGACAGGAAGTCTCTGTGTTACCGCGGGAGCCCTGGTTTTAGGCGCGCCGCTGGCGGTTTTAACGGCTGTTTTTTTGGCCGAGCTTGCTCCCCAACGGGCTGCGGCTGCAGTTATCAGGCCGGCTATCGACCTTTTGGCAGGAATCCCTTCCGTGGTATATGGTTTATTCGGGATGACCACCGTTGTGCCCTTGATAAGGACACTGTCCCAAAACATACCTGGCTGCGCTGGAAACCCTGTTCTCTCAACAGGTTACGGGATACTGGCCGGGTCGATCATCCTCGCCGTTATGATTCTCCCGACCATCATCAACGTTTCCGCAGACGCCATCAGATGCGTTCCGCGCGAATACAAGGAAGGCTCGTTGGCCCTTGGTGCCACTCACTGGCAAACTATTTACCGCGTGCTGCTTCCGGCCGCAAGGCCGGGCATCCTGGCCGGCGTGGTTCTGGGCATGGGAAGGGCGGTTGGGGAAACAATGGCCATAATTATGGTTGCCGGCAATGCTCCAGTTGTCGCCAGTTCCATATTTTCCTCGGTCCGGACATTGACGGGGAACATAGCCATTGAGATGGCTTATTCGTCGGGTGAACACACCCAGGCCCTTTTTGCGGCAGGCATGGCCCTGTTTGTGTTTATAATGATGATCAACACCGTGGCCCTGGTTTTCATCAAAAAGGAGGCCGGATAAATGCTGTCACCACGGAAGGCCGAAAAAGCGGCGCTGCTTGTGCTTTGGACCGCTGCCGCGCTAACCATACTCTCCCTAGTCTTGATCCTGGGCTACATCTTTCTAAACGGCCTGCATAAAATAAGCTGGGAATTTCTCACTGCTGAACCGGAGGATATGGGGGCCAAAGGCGGGATATTTTCACCTATTGTCAGCACGATGATTTTCACGCTTGTCACGATGACCTTTTCCGTACCCATTGGCATCTCGGCTGCGGTCTACCTGACCGAATATGTGAGGAAAGGCCGGACTGCAGCAGTGATGAGGTTCGCTATCGACGCCCTGGCCGGTATTCCTTCCATCGTCTTTGGTCTTTTCGGGTTTGCGCTCTTTGTGATTATCTTAAAACCAATCACAGGGGGGTGGTCTTTGGCCTCCGGCGCTCTTACCGGAGCCTGCATGATCCTACCCACCCTTATCAGGACTGCGGAGGAAGCGATCAGGGCTGTTCCTAATGCTTACCGCGAAGGAAGCTGCGCGCTGGGAGCCACCAAATGGCAGACGGTTACCAGGATAATTATTCCTGCGGCCCTGCCGGGAATTTTTACGGGCATCATCCTGGGTATCGGCCGGATTGTGGGTGAAACAGCCGCCCTTCTTTTGACCCTGGGAGGCAGTCTGTTTATTCCCACCAGATTAACAGATCCAGCCAGCACCATGTCTATGCATCTTTACAAGGTGGCGATGGAAGTAGGAGCTATGGATGTTTGTTTTGGCACCGCCTCTGTTTTGATCATTACGGTTTTTCTGATTAACCTTGCCGCCAGCAGGATTATGAAGCGGCTGAGACAAAAGACTATTGCCTGAACGGACTTTAACGGGAAAAATCAAAGGGGAAAATGAGTGGCTGGCTGTTTTGGTTATAAAAAGCGGCAAAGACTGCTTTTTTTGTTATAATATAGACATAAACCTGGTGAAAGATAGGTGTTGATTAGTGATCAAGCGCTGGCTGGTTTTGATACTCGTGTTATGCCTTGTGTTGCCGCCTGCGCCTCTTCTTGGCGCGCCAGTCCTGGTAACGTTGACTATAAATGAAAATATCGTGCCCGGTCCCGACGATGTCCGTCTCACTGCCACCGGAACCTATTCCGATGGGAGTACCGCCCTGTTAACTACAGGACTGGCCTGGTTCAGTTCAAACCACGAAATAGCTGAGTTTTACGGCAATACCCTTCATTTCAAGGGGAAAGGAGGGTCCCTGACCATATCCGTATACAAAGACGGTGTTACCGGTATCAAGACGCTTACGGTAAAACCGTGGCCGGTGAGCATAGACATAGAAACGACCCTGGTGGAGAGCGCTAACCCTTACCGCTTGATGCTCAAAGCGGTCCTGAGCGACGGGGGGAGTCGTTACCTCGGCCCTGACGACAATGTCATCTGGTCGACTTCCAACCCTTGGGTAGCCTGGGTTAACAGCCAGGGGGTGGTCACTTTTACCGGAGAAGAAGGGTACGTGTCCATAACGGCGGCGGTCGGTTCGCTTACCGATTCGGTTAATACAACGGCAACCGGGGACGGGGGCTCCACGACCTGGCGAAAGGGGATAAAAATCAAAGAGGACCTCAAGTATTCGTCCGCTCCCCAGAAGCTGACCCTGGTAGCTGTCATGGCTGATGACACGGAAGAAGAACTGGAAAACAGCGCTGCCGATTGGTCATCCAGCAATAAGGAAGTCGCTTCGGTCAGCAGCGACGGAGTGCTCACTTTTACTGGCAAGCCCGGGTTTACAACGATCAGGGTCTCATATGGCGGCTACCATTATGAAAAAGTTGTTTCGGTGGGACGCTTTTTAACCGGGCTGTCCATAAATCAAAGTCTCAATTATACCGACAGCTGGGCAGGCAAACCTCTCTTGCTTTCCGCAACCGCCAGGTACAATGACGGATCGGAGTACAGCCAGTCGAGCGGTCTGACCTGGTCCGTCGACAATAAAAAAGTGGCCGCCATCAGTGCCGATGGAGCGCTGACTTTTACCGGCGAAAGCGGCAAGGCTACTGTCAGCGTGAAAGGGAAATCCAACGAAGATACCTACGTGGAAGACTCTCTTTCTGTGGAGGTACCGGCAGCAGGTAAGGCGGTTCCCCTGAGGTTCTTTATCGATGTCAATCCCGTAGGCGGAGGAGAGCCGCAAGAAGTAAAAGCCTTCTGCGTGTACAGCGATGGAAGCCTGCGGGATGTTACCGAACGGGCGTTTTGGATTTCCGGGACTCCCGATACGGCAAGTATTTACGAGGGGAAAATCTATTTCTCACCCCTTCCAGGGCCTATCAGGATTAGCGCATATTACCAGGGCCTGTCTGACCAGGTTACCGGCTACAATCAAAAACTTACCGGCAACTCGCAGCGGATTTACCAGCTCCGTTTAAAACAGCACGGCCTGGCATTTGACTACCGGCCCGTTCAATTGACAGCGCTGGCGCTGACCGGCGACGGCAAGCTCAAAGATGTCACCTCTTCCGTGGTCTGGCGAACAAGCCAGCCGCTGGTTGCTGCTGTTGAAAAAGGCAGGCTCAAATATACGGGGAGAACTGGTAAAGCCGTTATTTCCGTGCAGGGGTACGGGTTCAGGGACGAGCTGAACATCGAGGTCAGCCCTGCGGAGCTGCAGCCGCAGGTGGAAAAGCTGGAGTTGGAAGGCGAATTGAAGTCAGGAGCGCAGCAGTTGAAAGCGCTGGCTCGCTTTAATGACGGGACGGTTAAGGACGTGACGAAAGAAGCTGTTTGGAATACCAGCAACAGGAATGTGGCAGTGGTATCTGAAGGGATGGTCATGTTTCCCGGAAGCCTGAAGCCTGTTATAATAACAGCCAGCTATAAAGGACGGGAGGCTCAGGTGGAAAGAAAATGAAGCATAATTGTCGGGCAATTATTGGACAGTGATTTGCTTTGCGGGAAAGAATCTTTTTTGATAAAATGGTGTCGAATACGTTTAGGGGGTAAAAACATGCAGCGTATGGACACGGGACATTCTCGCTATGAGCAGATTGCCCTGGATATTGCCCAGAAAATTGCCCGTGGAGAATTCCGGGTCGGGCAAAAACTATCAGGCCGGTCGCTTTTGGCCGGTACATACAACGTATCCCCGGAGACTATCAGGAGAAGCATTGCCCTTCTGCAAAACATCGGTGTCGTGGAGGCGATAACCGGCAGCGGGATCATCATCAAGTCTTCCAGCCTGGCCAAGGAATACCTGACAGAGTTCAACGAGCGCCAGGAAATTATCGATTTGCGCAACCGCATTAATGATTACCTGGAGAAACGGCGCCAGCTGGATAGCGAACTGGAAAAGGAACTGGCCAGGCTTCTGGAGTTTGCTCTCCAAAAATCTGCTATTCTGCAGCAGATCGAAGAAATTCATCTTCCTGACAAATCATGGGTAATCGGCCGGAGCATAGCTGATACCGACATGCGCAACAGGACCGGAGCGACAGTTATAGCCATTATCAGGAATGGGGAAGAAATATTTTCGCCTCCTGCTGATATTGTCTTGAAAGAGAATGATATTCTGAGCATTGTGGGCACAAGCGGCGCGAAAGAACGGGTAAAAGAACTTTTAAATCAGTCTGAGCCTGTTTGAAAACAACCTCTCCCTCCAAAAGAGGGGATTTTTTTTTTGCAGCGAATAGATCATAGTAAGCAGGGGGTGGATTGATTGAATATTGTTGACCTGGTAATAATAGTTATTGTTTTGCTGGGAGCGATTGGGGGGTATAGAAAAGGTTTTGTCGGGAGCCTGGTCGGATTTTTCAGCAGCATCCTGGGACTGGTTGCCGCCTGCAATTTCTATCCGCAGCTGGCAAGGTTTCTTAATACCCGCTTCGAGCTCCAGGGGAAAATGAGCGCCTTTTTTCAAGAACACCTGGTGCTGCCCCAGCCGGTCAGTCAATTCAGGCTTGGCCAGCTTCCACTTCCTGACATAAGCAGGTACCTGGACAGCGTTAATCTTGACGCATCTTTAAAATTCAAGCTGCTTTCCTTTGTCGAAAAACTGCAAACAAGCCTGGCCTTGCCTTTACAGACTTCGATGGGCGATATTGTTAACCAGTTCCTGGCAACGGCCCTGGTGAGCGCCCTGTCCTTCCTTATAATCTGGGCTGCGGTTAGCCTGCTTCTTCAGGCGTTCGCTCACCTGTACAGCGCGGCCATCAGGAACACATTTCTCGGCAAATTTGACCGCCTGGGAGGGATGGCGGCAGGTGCCGCCCTGGCGATTTTAACGCTGACGATTTTTATCGGCCTGGTTATGCCGTTTCTGGACCTGGCCGGCATAGCAAAACCGACGCTCTTTTCGTCTTCCGTCAAAACGATTGAAGAGGCCAAACTTGTTCCCTATTTTTACTCTCTTTACAATATACTTTTTAGCAAGTTTATCAGCTTGCTCCCGTTATAAATCCGGCTGTAATCAGGCGATTTAGGGATGGTTTGCCGCTTTTGCCGGTTAAAGGGGGGAAGCCGGGTATTGTTCAGACTAAGACGCAAAAAACCGGACTTTAACAAACTGAAAATAGAGCTTCTGAAAAGCGCTGGCGCTGCAGCACCGGATAATAAAAAATTATCAGAGCTAAGCCCGGAACAGCGCTGGGAACTGGTCAAGGCCCTGCTCCCCGAAAGGGAAAAGAATAAGACCAGAGACCTGGTGCGCCTGCTTTTGGCTAAAGACATTTTATTTTTAAAGAAAAAGATCAGAGACAGCAAAGAAAAAAAAGACAGGTATGACGCCATAGAGTGCCTGGGTTATCTTCCTTCCCGGGAAACTGTGGAAATACTGGTTGGATTGCTGAAGAACACGGATGACGAAGTACAGTTGTGTGCTGCCGGCGCCCTGAAAAAACAGCCCCCGCGCCTGGTTGTGCCGTACCTTATAAAAGCCATGCTCCACGCGGCCGTGCTGCCTGCTCGGGCCGGCGAAGTCCTTCTTGCCATGGGGTCTTTGGCCCAGGAGACAATCCTGGAGGTTTATCCCCTGGCCCTGCCCGCGGTTAAAGCTCATTTCCTGGAACTGCTGGTGCAGGCGGAAAACCCAAAGTGCAAACCTGTGGTCATCCAGGCCTTAAAGAGCGGCAATCCTCAAATAACCAGCAGGGCTCTTGATGCAGTAGCCCTGTTCCAGTTCGATGATTTATGGCCTGAAGTGGCTGGTTGCCTGCCCGGAATGCCGTGGGCAGTCAAGGCAAAAGGGCTGGATGTGCTGGGAGAACTGGGAGTCAAGGAAGCCAGGGATTATATTGCGCCTTTTCTGGAGGACGAGGACGAGTGGGTCCGGCAGAGAGCGCAGATATGCCTGCAGAAGCTTGAAAACACGGGAAGCGAAGAAAGAGAAGGCCGGTAAGTTTGGGAAGGTCAAATAAGGCTGCTTGCTGGAGGATCAAGGGATTGGTGAGATTATGGCCCAGTTTTATCTTGGCGATATTGTAAAAATGAAAAAGAAGCATCCCTGTGGGGGAGATGAGTGGGAAGTTATGAGAACGGGGATGGATTTCCGCATCAAGTGCTTGAAATGCGCTAGGCAGGTCTGGCTGGATAGACCCGCCTTTGAAAAAGCGGTTAAAAAAATCATCAAGAGGGGAGCGGGGACGCCGCCGGACCAGGTTTAGCTTGCAGCTGCCGGCGGGGCAGCGCAGCGCGGCGCGTTGACGCTAAATGCTAAATATGGTATAATTCTCACCTGTAACGTCCCTGCTCCATCTTCGGGATGGGGCCGCTTAGTCCGTAGGGAGGAGGTGAAGTTAAAGATGCGGAATTACGAACTGATGTATGTCATTAAGCCAGACCTGGAGGAAGAGAAAACAGCGGAGGTTGTGGAAAAATTTAATAACCTTATAGCTGCCAACGGCGGGGAAGTGGGCTCCTCGGAAAAATGGGGAAAAAGACGCCTGGCTTATGAAATTAATGACTACCGGGAAGGAATCTACATCTTGGTCAACTTCAAAGGTGAGGCTGAAACCGCCCGCGAACTTGACCGCGTAATGAAGATCACTGACGAGATTCTGCGTTTTATGATTGTTTTGAAAGAAACCAAATAGCGGTTGTTTAATATTTAAGGTGGTGAAGCATATGTTGAACCGTGTTGTCCTGATTGGCCGGTTGACGAAAGACCCGGAGCTGCGCTATACCCCAAACGGGGTGGCAGTGGCCTCCTTTACGCTGGCTGTGAACAGGTCCAGGGCCAACCAGCAGGGGGAACGGGAAACTGATTTTATACCGATAGTTGTATGGCAAAAGCAGGCCGAAAACTGCGCCAATTTCATCGGAAAAGGGAGCCTGGTGGCCGTTGACGGGCGCATCCAAGTAAGGTCTTACGATGACAAAGAAGGCCAGCGCCGCTGGATGACAGAGGTGATTGCCGAAAACGTCCGTTTTCTTGACCGGCGCGACTCCGGAAGCAGTCAGGGCGCAGCCTCATTGGGAAGCGAAGTTGAGTTTTCCGAAGACGATATTCCCTTTTAAAGCGTTTGCCGCCAATTATATCTAAGGAGGAAAGCCAGGGTGAAACAAGAACGTGGCCGTCGTCCGCGTAAAAAGGTGTGCAGTTTCTGCGTGGATAAAGTGGAAAACATTGATTATAAAGAAGTGGGGCGCCTGCGCAAGTTTATCACGGAAAGAGGCAAAATACTGCCGCGCCGGATTTCCGGCAACTGTGCCAAGCACCAGCGCCAGTTGACCCTTGCCATTAAACGCGCAAGAAACATGGCCCTGCTGCCGTTTACGGCAGAATAACGCACCTGAAAAAGGCCCAGGGCCAGGCAAAACCGGGGGGAGCCGACGGCTCCCCTTTTGTGGTTGGTGATAGAAAATACCAGCCCCCTGAGGGAGGAGTTTAACCAACAAAGTAGAAATAGTATGGGTACTGGTTGAACGGATACTGCCAGAAGGGAGGCTCCTGGATGTCAGGGACTGAGCTGGATATAGCTAAAAGCATCAGGGCATTGGAATGGTTGAAAACAGAGACGGTCAGTATTCTGGCCAGGCTGTTTAAGGCGCTGCTTAAAGGAAATAGGGAATCTGCGGTTGAGAACCTGGCTCTCCTGGTTATAAACTGCTTTCTTCTTCTTAAACGTCTCGGATTGAATTACGGTCAGATGGAGCTTTCTGTTTACGATAAGACCGAGGCTCTTCTTAAAGAAGGACACCCGCTGGAGGAATGGTATGGGGACCTATCATCGTTTAAGGCTTATCTGGATTTAAAGAGGTGAAGCAAGTGGCCGGTTCCCTGCGGACCAAGGCTATCGCCGAGGGCGCACTGATGGCCGTGATAACAGCCTTTCTGGCTGTTGCGGGGCTGTACATACCGTTTATGCAGTTATTAATTTTTTTCGTCTGGACAATACCCGGCGTGCTGGTTATAGTTCGTCACGGGCCTGCGGCAGGTATCCTCTCCATAGCTGTTGCAGGTTTCATGATCTTGATAATAGCCGGGCCGATGAGGGCTTTTTTTGCCGTGCTCCAGTTTGGCGGGCTTGCTCTTGTATACGGTTATGCTTTTAGCAGGCGCTGGCAGGCTGGGGTAACTTTACTGGCGGGTTCCGCCGTAATGATCGTCTCAACTCTTGTCCTTTATTATCTCGTGTACCTGCTTACCGGGATAAATAACCTCAATATTGCCGGCGAATTAAAAGAGGCCGTTGAACCAACAATCGAGCTTTACAAGAACATGGGTATAATTGGACCAGGCAAGGGTTTATCGGAAGCGATGCTTAGAGAATCGCTGCTGGCGGCGGTCGAGTTTTTGACAGCTTATTTCCCGGCGATTTTTGCTCTTTCGGGTGTGGCCTCGGCCTTTTTAAATTATTTTGCGGCTCAAAAAATACTTTACAGGTTTAAGATTGAAATTCCCGGGTTTCCGCCGTTTATACACTGGAGGTTACCCTGGTGGACGGTCTGGGGCTTTATTGCGGGCTTTGGCGCCAGTATGGCAGGAAACTACTGGCATAACAACGTGCTTACCCAGATCGGGAACAATATTATCATGTTGTATGGCCCGCTCCTGTTTATCATCGGTTTATCAGTATGCGCCTTTTTAATGCAGAAATACGTGGGCCAGGAGTTCATTTACCGCCTTATTTTCCTTTCGGTCGTCGTCTTTTTCTTTTCCCTGACCTATAAGATCTTGTTTGTGGTTGGACTTCTCGACCTCTTCTTTGATTATCGCCGTATACAAGGGGAAAACTAATGGTGAGGTGTTGCGGCCGTGAGCTACGAATGGCTGCTGTTGCTGCTCGCCGCGGCGGGTTTTGCAGCAGCGGGGTTTTTAACGGTGGGGAAAAGAAAAAAAGAAAAATTCGCGAACAACGTGCCTGGTTTGAACCCGGAGCAGCTGGGGGAACTGCCGGTAGGCACAGCACTCCTGGACAGCGAAGGGAAAATAATCCGGGCAAACAAAAGAATGTCAGTGCTGCTTGGTCAAAAAGAGCTTGCCGGGAAAACTGTTTTTGACCTGTTTTCCGTTTCCTCTTTTCCTGGAAAACCGGGTTATGACGAAATAACCGTGATTGCTTATGCAGGGAGAAAGGCATTTTTCATAAAAATGCTGGAAGCGGCGGGCGAAAGAGGGAAACACCTTTTGCTGTGCGAAGACATTACCGAGCAGCTTCGAGCGCTGCGCATATACCGGGAAACACATCCCGCCATGGCTTTCCTCCAGCTTGATAACCTGTCGGAGATAATGAAAACGATGGCCGAAGAGGATAAGCCGCACCTGCTGGGTGCCCTGGAGCGGGTCCTGGCGGAGTGGGCAGGAAACGTGGAGGGCTATCTCCGCCGCATCGGAGAAGGGCGGTACATACTTTTTTTTACGGAATGGGGCTTTAAACAGGCGGAAAAAACCCGTTTCGCCATCATCGATAAAATACGGGAGATCGACTTTGGCAATGAATTGCCTCTCACGGTCAGCATAGGGATAGGACTCCATGAAGAAAACATCAGCGAACTGGGGCGGCTGGCTCAAAGCTCCCTCGATTTGGCCCTGGACAGGGGAGGCGACCAGATTGTTGTCAGGTCACCCCAGGGTATCAAGTTTTACGGGGGCAAATCGACGAGCATCGAAAAAAGAACTAAGGTCAAGGCAAGAGTCACTGCAGATACCCTGAAGGATATGATTAACCAGTCCTCCCAGGTAGTAATAATGGGTCATGAAATGGCGGATTACGACAGTTTCGGCGCTGCCTTAAGCTTGGCCAAGGCCTCCAGCGACCTGGGGAAAAAGGCCTGGGTGGTAGTGGATGAACATAATCCGGCGACGGACAGGCTGCTGGCTGCCCTGCCTAAAGGCGCGCTTGCGGCCAGGTTTGTCAGTGCATCAGAGGCCGGCCGCAGGATGATCGACAAAACTCTTTTAATCGTGGTGGATACCCATAAACCTTCCCTCCTGCCCAACCGCGGGCTCCTGCAGATGGCCGGTCAGGTCGCCGTGATAGACCACCACCGCCGCGGTGAAGAATTCATTGACGAGGCCAGGCTTGTTTACCTGGAATCCTATGCCTCATCCACATCGGAGCTGGTTACCGAACTTCTCCAGTACCTTGGCGACCAGGTGGAGATCGGCAAGGCAGAGGCAACGGCGCTTTTGGCCGGCATTGCCGTTGATACGAAAAACTTCATGCTCAAGACCGGGGTGAGGACATTTGAAGCCGCCTCATACCTGCGCGGGAAGGGCGCCGATCCTGTTGCGGTCCAGAATGTCTTGAACGATGACCTTTCCACCGTGATAAAAAAAGCGGAAGTGTTGAGGAACACCAGGGTCCTGTACGGCAGGATCGCCCTGGGGATAAGCGAAGATGTATACCCCGATGCCCAGCTGATGGCAGCCAAGGCGGCAGATGCCATGTTGAATATTGCCGGAGTAAGCGCCTCGTTTGTAATCTGGCCTTTTGACGGTGGAGTCGCCGTGAGCGCCCGTTCCAACGGAGAAATCAATGTCCAGACGATTATGGAAAAACTGGGCGGGGGTGGGCACCTTACCGTTGCCGCCGCCCAGTTGAATGACTCTTTGACGGCGGTGAAAGAGCAGCTTCTTAATCTCCTTGAAGAAGAGTTTCACGATAAATATGACGGAAAATAAATCCCTTTTCCGAAATCACAAGACAGGGGTGGTATGGATATGAAAGTAATACTGACCGGCGATGTAAAGGGTACCGGCAAAAAAGGAGATGTTATCAACGTAACGGAAGGATATGCCCGCAATTTCCTGCTGCCCAGAGGACTGGCGGTAGAAGCAACCAAGCACAACCTGGCGGAACTTGACAGGCAAAAAGCAGCTCTGGACAAAAAACGGGCGGAAGAACTTGAAAAGGCAAGGGATTTGAAAAAAAGGCTGGACCAGCTTGTTGTGACCCTGCCTGTCAAAACCGGCGAGGCCGGTCGGTTATTCGGTTCCATAACTGCAAAAGACATTGGTGAGGCGCTCCTGGAAAAACATGGCCTGACAGTCGACAAAAGAAAGATCGAATTGAAAACACCCATCAAGGCCCTTGGCTCCTATCCGGTTGCCGTCAGGCTGCACCCGGAGGTTACGGCCACCATTGACGTCCGTGTTTCGGCAGCAGAATAATTAAAGAGACGCGGAAAAAATAGAGGCTGTTGTGAAAAACGATCAGGAAAGGGTGGTTGGAAAGTGAGCGTTATGTTGGAAAAGATTCCGCCCCACAACCTTGAAGCCGAGCAAGCGGTTTTGGGGTCCATGATGATCGACAAAGAAGCTGTTTATACTGCTGTGGGGATTCTAGTTCCCGAGGATTTTTACAAGGAATCCCACCAGATAATATACAGCAGCCTGCTTTCCCTGGAGTCAAAAGGCGAACCAATAGATATGATCACTTTGACGGAAGAACTGCGCCAGCAGAACAACCTG
Source organism: Peptococcaceae bacterium (assembly GCA_024655825.1). Taxonomy (NCBI): domain Bacteria; kingdom Bacillati; phylum Bacillota; class Clostridia; order Eubacteriales; family Peptococcaceae; species Peptococcaceae bacterium. The sequence goes on from JANLFJ010000001.1 coordinate 86,404, forward strand.
GAAAAGGTCGGCGGGGTGGGTTACATAGCCACGATCGCCAATGCCGTGCCCACCGCGGCCAATGTTCGCCATTACGCCACCATTGTTGCGGAGAAGGCGGTGCTGCGGAAGTTAATCCGGTTTTCAACGAATATCGCCAATCGCTGTTTTGAGGACCAGGAAGACACCTTTGAGCTTTTGGACGATGCAGAAAGGAAAATCCTGGAGATTGCCACCAAGCGCAGTTCCGACGACCTTGTACCTCTAAAGAAAGTTTTGAGCGATACCCTGGAGAAAATAGAAATGCTTGCCAGCCAGAAAGGCAGCGTTACCGGAGTCCCTTCCTTTTACGCCGACCTGGACAGGATAACCTCGGGCTGGCAACAGTCAGACCTGATCATACTGGCGGCGCGGCCGGCCATGGGGAAAACCTCATTCGGCCTTAATATCGCCTTGAATGCGGCGCTTAAGGGAAAGCTCCCCGTGGCGATCTTCAGCCTGGAAATGTCGCGGGAGCAGCTCGTTCAGCGGATGATAAGCTCCGAAGCAAAGATAGACCAGCATAAACTTCGAACAGGCCGCCTACAGGACGAGGAATGGCTCCGCCTTACCAGGGCGGTGCAGCCTCTTTCCACGGCCCAGATTTATATTGACGATACTCCCGCTATTTCCGTGCTGGAACTGAGGGCTAAGGCCAGAAGGCTCAAAGCGGAAAAGGGTCTGGAACTGATAGTTATAGACTACCTGCAGCTTATGCAGGTAAACAACAGGAAAAATGAAAACCGCCAGCAGGAGATTTCCGAAATCTCACGTTCTTTGAAGGCGCTGGCCAGGGAGCTCAATGTTCCCGTCCTGGCCCTGTCCCAGTTATCCCGCGCTGTTGAGCAGACCCATGAAAAACGGCCGGCTTTAAGCCACCTGCGGGAATCGGGAGCCCTGGAGCAGGACGCCGACCTGGTCATGTTTATCTACCGTGAGGAATATTACAACCCGGATACGGAAAGACCGGGGATTGCCGAGATCATTATTGCCAAGCACCGCAACGGGCCGACCGGGATAGTGGAGCTCGGATTTATAAAGGAATACACTAAATTTGTTGACCTGGACACCTACCACACTCCGGCCTGAACAGCGAACCGCAGCGGGCAGGGCTAATTCGCCTTATCGCTTGACTTTGGAGATGCTGACTGGTAGAATGATAGCGGCAAACAAACAGGGGAAAGATAAGACTCAGATAGTTAGAGGCTATGTGGGTTATTTTTGTGTCACACCCCCAAAAAAGGAGACCGGCCTATGAAAGGAAAATATGATGTGGCCATTGTAGGTGCGGGACCGGCCGGGATTTTTGCGGCTTTGGAATTGTCATCCCTGGACAAAAACCTTAATATCCTGATAGTTGATAAAGGCAAGCATATTGATGAACGATTCTGTCATATACCCCGGGCGGGACACTGCCTTCATTGCGAACCATGCGCCATAATGAGCGGTTGGGCGGGAGCCGGAGCCTTCAGCGACGGGAAACTGTCCCTGTCACCGCAGGTGGGCGGGCGCATCAGCGACTACCTGGACGAAGAAAAATCACGGGAATACATTCGTTATGCGGACGGCATCTATTTAAGCTTTGGAGCGCGCAAAGAAGTCCACGGTTTGAATTCTAAAAAGATAGATGATTTAATCTACGAGGCTTCACGCTATAATATCCAACTGGTACCATGCCCGGTCAGGCACCTGGGCACCGAACTGGCTTCGGATGTCCTGCGAAGAATGTATCTGCATCTGACCGGCAAAACAAGGACCGAGTTCCTTCCCTTGACTGTCGTCAGCGAGATTGTTGCGGAAAATGGCGTGGTAAAGGGAATAAAGGTTAAAGATGGAAAGGGCGAAGAAAGAGAGATTGAAGCCCCGTACGTTATAGTCGCTCCCGGCCGGGGAGGAGCCCAGTGGCTGGCGGAACAGGCCAGGAAGCTCAATTTGAAAACGGAAAACAACGAAGTGGACATCGGCGTAAGGGTTGAAGTCCCGAATTCCATCATGGACCATCTGACCAGCGAGCTTTACGAAGCAAAGCTCATCTATTACTCCGACACCTTTGAAAACAAGGTCCGCTCTTTTTGTATGAATCCAGGCGGGATAGTTTCGGAGGAAAAATACGACGGTGAAATCGCCGTGGTGAACGGACACAGCTACGCGGACGCAAAACTCAAGACGTTCAACACCAACTTTGCGCTGCTGGTTTCCACCAGGTTCACGGAACCGTTCAACCAACCGATTGAATACGGAAAATACATTGCCAAATGCGCTAATATGCTTACCGGCGGCGGGGTGATGGTCCAGCGTCTGGGCGATCTTCTCCGCGGGCGCAGGACAGATTACGGCCGGCTGCAGAAGTCGACGACCATCCCCACTTTGAAGAGCGCGGTGCCCGGAGATTTGAGCTTTGTCCTGCCGCAGCGCTATTTAACCTCGATCGTGGAGACTATTCAAGCCTTTGACAACATTGCTCCGGGGCTGTACGGCAAGAACACCCTTCTTTACGGGGTGGAAGTGAAATTTTATTCATTGAAAATAAAAGTGAATCCTAACTTGGAGACGGATATTAAAGGGCTTTATGCAATCGGCGACGGGGCGGGGATTACCCGCGGGCTGATGCAGGCTTCGGTTACGGGGATCATGGTCGCCCGTGACATTGTAAAATAAATGGCCAGCGGCAAAGGAGAGGGGTTGAAACATTATGCCAGCAGTAGTTGTTATTGGCAGCCAGTGGGGAGACGAAGGGAAAGGCAAGATCACTGATTTCCTTGCGGAGAAAGCGGATATGGTTGTTCGCTACCAGGGAGGAAACAATGCAGGGCACACTGTTGTTGTCGAGAACAGGGAATTCAAGCTTCACCTGATACCTTCGGGGATTTTGTATCCCGGCACAACCTGCATCATCGGCAACGGGGTGGTTATCGACCCGCGGGTCCTGGTAAAAGAGCTTGACTATCTTGCCGGCCAGGGAATAAGCACCGATAATCTCAGGCTCAGTCTCAGAGCCCATTTGATTATGCCGTATCATATAAGGCTGGACGAGCTGGAGGAAGAAAGGAAAGGCGCTAACAAAATAGGGACAACGCGGCGCGGGATCGGGCCCGCGTACATGGACAAAGCGGCCAGGGTGGGAATCCGCCTGGTTGACCTCCTGGATGAAGAGGAATTCGCCGCCAGGTTAAGAATGAACCTGGAAGAAAAAAACAAACTCCTAAACCGGGTTTACGAGGTCGAGGGTTTTGACTTTGAGCAAATTTTTCGTGAATACCGAAGCTATGTTCCAATCCTGAAAAATTACATTACCGACACTTCCGTAATTATTCACGAGTTTCTTTCCGCCAAAAAGAATGTCCTGTTCGAAGGAGCGCAGGGCACGCTCCTGGATATGGATCACGGGACCTATCCTTATGTCACCAGTTCCCATCCTGTGGCCGGCGCCGCCTGCATCGGGGCGGGAGTAGGTCCTTCCGAACTCAACAAGACCGTTGGCGTGGTAAAGGCGTACACGACCAGGGTGGGTGAAGGGCCTTTTCCCACCGAAATGCTCGGGGCCGACGGAGATTTAATCAGGAAGCGGGGTCATGAGTACGGCACGACAACGGGAAGGCCGCGCCGCTGCGGCTGGCTTGACACCGTCATTCTGCGTTACGCCGCCCGTATTAACGGGCTTAACCTGATTGCCGTAACGAAACTTGACGTCCTTGATGAGCTGGAGAGGATTAAACTATGCGTCGCCTATGAATACCAGGGACAGGTTGTCAACGAGTTTCCGGCAAGTCTCAAAGTGCTGGCCGGCTGCAAACCTGTTTACGAGGAATTTGACGGCTGGCAGAGCGACACCTCGGGAGCCAGGCGGTATGAGGAACTTCCCAGAAATGCCCGTATTTACCTGGAACGGTTGTGCGAAATCATCAAAGTTCCTCTGGCTCTCGTCGCTGTCGGGCCTAATCGTGAGCAGACCATCGTTATGGAGCAAATATTTGCGGAAAAAAACTGAGAACGACGGCAAAATAGGATAGGACCTCAGGTTGACAGAAAAGCCTGTCTCATGTAAAATATGTACCTGCAGGGCACGTAAACCCTCTATTTTATTCTTGTGAGCCATTAGCTCAGCAGGTAGAGCACCTGACTTTTAATCAGGGTGTCGATGGTTCGAGTCCATCATGGCTCACCAGAGCCAATTTGCGACAGCCGGTAACAAAATTCCTGGACACAAGCGATTGGAAATTCGGAAGTCGTTTATGATTTTGTGGCCCGGTGGTCAAGTGGTTAAGACACGGCCCTTTCAAGGCTGTAACACGGGTTCGACTCCCGTCCGGGTCACCAAACTTGGATTCGCTCAGCTGGGAGAGCGCCTGTTTCACAGGCAGGATGCCAACAGTTCGCGGTTCGGTCATCGCTCACCGGTTGAGATATGAGAAATGGCAAATGAGGAGCTGTGGTGTAGTGGCCTAACATGCCTGCCTGTCACGCAGGAGATCGCGAGTTCGAATCTCGTCAGCTCCGCCATCTTATTGATAAATTGAGAACTGGCAGACAAGGGGTGCTGGTGGTATAATAAAGGCACGGGCGATTAGCTCAGCCGGTTAGAGCGCATGCCTCACATGCATGAGGTCGGGGGTTCGATTCCCTCATCGCCCACCATTTCCGGACTGGTAATCACAACATATAACAGAATAACAATTGTCGAAGATGCGGGTGTGGTTCAATGGCAGAACTCCAGCTTCCCAAGCTGGCGGCGTGGGTTCGATTCCCATCACCCGCTCCATTTTTTTATAAGAGTAAATGTTAACTGCTTTTAGCAGCTTATATCAGAACCCTTTTTTCGCAGTAAGGAGGGACGTGCAGCCACCCTTTTAAATTACCGTAGGCGGTGAGCTTATTGTAAAAATCTATTTCCGATTGCAGCATCTTAATAAACTTGTTTTTCAACTCTTCATTTTGAAATATTAATATGCTTTTCGTTTGCTGGATTACAAAATTCTGTATCCCGGAATAGATGGTGCGGAACATTAGTTCATCTCGAAGAATTTCGGTGTTTGTGGGATTGTTGATTGACTTCGGCGGTCTTGGAGGCAGTGGGATAGCCATATTATCCATTTCTTTTTCGAGGAAGTTTATTTCTTTTTCCAGGATGTTTATTCCCATGGTTAAGATAACCTTAAAATCAATATCGTGTGTAAAGTTATGAAAAACCTGCGTCAACTCCAATACATCATATCTCTGGGCGAGATGCTGCCACAACCCATATATTTCTCCGCAGAAAGGTTTCGCCTTTGTAGCACTGGATGAATTGAAAGATTTCATTACGAAATGCCTCCTCAGAATTTTAATATGTTGCGGTTAGGCCTAAATTATTACAAAAATAAATCTGGTAAAATAGGAGATAATTGCATACAAGGAGCGATATACATGATGCAATTTGCCAGGCGGGTGCAGTACGCTAAAGCTTCGGAGATACGTGAAATATTGAAAGTAACAGAACGACCCGAGGTGATCTCTTTTGCTGGTGGTCTTCCTGCGCCAGAACTGTTTCCCGTTGAGGAAATGAGAGCCGTTTTCGATGCGGTATTGAAAGAACACGGGAGCGAAGCGCTGCAGTACGCGACCACGGAAGGATATACTCCCTTAAGGGAACAGGTGGCTGCAAGGATGGGCAAAGCGGGTATTCAGGCCGCCGCGGATGATATAATCATCATAGCCGGTTCACAGCAGGGGCTTGACCTTACTGCCAAGGTTTTTTTGGATGAAGGAGATACCGTTATCTGTGAAAGCCCCACCTACCTTGCCGCCATCAGCGCCTTTAGGACTTTTTTGCCCAGATACGTGGAGATTGAAATGGACGAAGACGGCATGATCATGGAAGAACTGGAAAAAGCACTGGAATCAAACCCCGGCGTAAAATTCATCTATACCGTACCCGATTTTCAGAACCCGACGGGCAGGACTTTGAGCCTGGAGAGAAGGAAAAAACTGGTTGAGCTGGCCAATACATACGAGGTGATAATCATTGAAGACAATCCTTACGGTGAATTGAGGTTTGCCGGGGAAAACATCCCCCCGGTAAAAAGTTTTGATACACAGGGCCGGGTTGTTTACCAGAGCACTTTCTCCAAAATTCTTTCTCCCGGCTTTAGGGTCGGCTGGATTTGTGCGGCGCCCGAAATACTTCAAAATTATGTTTTGTTCAAACAGGGAACAGATCTGCATACCAGTACAATAGCCCAGTATGCCATAGTACATTTTTTAAAAACATTTGATCTGGAAGCGCACATAGAAAAAATCAGGAAGGTATATAAAGAAAGACGCGTGCTGATGATCGACACGATGAAAAAAGAATTTCCCGGTGAGGTGAAATACACAACGCCTGAGGGGGGACTGTTCCTTTGGGTGGAGCTTCCTTCCTACTTGAACGCCAGAGATTTGCTGGTTAAATGCCTGGAAAAGAACGTGGCTTTTGTGCCGGGCGGTTCATTTTTCCCCAACGGCAGCCGGGAAAACACACTGAGGCTGAATTATTCCAACTCTTCCGAAGAAATGATCGTTGAAGGCATAAAGAGGATTGCCGGCGCCCTGAAAGAGATGATAAAATAACCCGTGTTTTTTCTTTACCATTAAAAGGACACCGTGATATAATATTTACGTCCAAAAAAGAGGAGGAAAAAGAATGACTGCCCAAGCCCATATCAAGACCATCAATAGACAGGCGCTGGCCCGGACCCTGGAAAAAGGCGGCTGCGGCGAGTGCGTCACTTCCTGCCAGTCGGCATGCAAGACCTCGTGCACGGTCAGCAGCCAAAACTGCCTGAAGGAAATGAACATCAAAAAATAGGGACCCGGCCAGGGTCTGTTTTCTTTGAAAGAACTCGCCTTTGGGGGCCGCTTAAATGCCGTACGATTTTTCTCTTGTGCACACTTTTGCGATAAATGATACATATATGGTTCTGGATATAAACAGCGGCATCATCCACAGCCTGAGCCCAGCAGCTTGGGATTTTTTAACGGCCTGGGAACGAGCCGGGGGTAATGCCGGCAAGGCGATTGACCAGCTGTCGTACAAGCACGGGCGCGCTGAACTGGAAACAATATACTCCCTTTTTGAGCAGCTTAGAGAAGAGGGCATGCTGTTCAGCAGGGACGAGCAGCTGGAATCATATAGTTTGCCAGGGGAGGGCATTGTCAAAGCCCTCTGCCTGCACGTTGCGCATGACTGCAACATGCGCTGCCGCTACTGCTTTGCCGGGACCGGGAGTTTCGGCGGCGAAAGGCGGTTTATGGACCTGGAAACGGGAAAGCGCGCCCTGGACTTTCTTTTTGAAGTGTCCGGCCCCAGAAAACATGTGGAAATAGATTACTTTGGCGGCGAACCCCTGCTAAATTATCCTGTGGTCAGGGAATTGGTCCGGTACGGCAAGAAAAAGGCGGCGGAGCAGGGAAAAGAATTGAAACAAAGCCTGACCACCAATGCTCTCTTGCTGGACAGAGAAAAAATAGATTTCTTCAACCGGGAAGGAATCCACATGATTCTCAGTATTGACGGGCGTCCCCAAGTCCACAACCGTATGCGCCCGCTGCCCGGCAAAACAGACAGTTACGGAGCGGTAATAAAAGCAATAAAGGCATATGTGGACAGCCAAAAAGAAGAAGCGTATTTTATCAGGGGAACCTATACTCGTTATAACCTGGATTTTTGCGCTGACTTTCTTCACCTCGTCAACAAAGGCTTCCGGCGCATTTCGCTGGAACCGGTGGTGGCCTCGCCCGGAGCTGACTATGCCCTCAGGGAAGAAGATGTTCCCTTTCTTTTCGACCAGTACCGGGAACTGGCCGAAATATGCCTTGATTTATACCGAGACGGTCATAACGTCAATTTCTTCCACTTCAATATTGACCTGGACAAAGGCCCGTGCCTGCCCAAACGCCTGACAGGCTGCGGCGCGGGTCACGAGTATCTTGCGGTCTCGCCGGCTGGCGACCTTTATCCCTGTCATCAATTCATGGGACAGGAAAACTTTATTGTCGGCAGCGTTTACGCGGGAATAACAAACAAGACCTTGTGCAGCGAATTCCGCTCGGCTCACGTTCTCAACAAGCAGCCTTGCCGGGAATGCTGGGCCCGGTTTTTCTGCAGCGGCGGCTGCCATGCCAATGCTTACAATTATAACGGCAGCATTTTTGAACCATACCGGATAGCTTGTGAAATCCAAAAGAAAAGACTGGAATGCGCCATCTACTTGCAGGTGAAGAAGTGGGAATTGGAACAAAAAGGAACGGGCGACTAAAGGCGGTATATTATTGGCAAAACTATAATTGTAATATTCTAACTAGCCAAAGACAGTTTATACAGCCCCGCCATATAATAAACCAGGAAGGAAGGTGAGGTGCCCGAACCGGCAGGTGCGATTAAAGAATGCCGGAGGGGAACATGAAGGGGAACATTGATTTGTCCAAGAAGCCTCAATTTTTCCAGTTCAAAAACCTGTGGTTAGGCATAAGCCTTTTGCTTTTCGCGGTAGTTGTGTTTTCCATTTCATATTTATGCCTCGAAAAAGACCGCCCGGTCATGCTGCTGGTCGATGGCCAGCCCCTTGTTGTAGCTGCTGGAAAAGAAGAGGTCGATAAAGCCCTTGACAGGGCCGAAAGCGAACTGGAGAAACAGTACGGCACGGTTATCAAGGGATTCAAACAGGCGCTGACATTTGACAGTGAACTTGTAAAAAAAGAGGATAAACCTGTAAGCGGCAGTGAACTTTGCGAACTGTTGAAAGACCGGCTCGACTGGCAGGCGGAGTGCGCTGTTCTTAGCATAAGCGGTAAACCAGACCTGTACCTGCGCTCCGAAAACGAAGCGAAAAAAGCACTTGAAGAAATTAAAAAGTACTACCTTCCCGGAGACCTGACCGGTGTAGAGGTGGAAAGAACCGACTTTGCCGAAGAGGTTAGCCTCAGGGCCGGCACAGGACCTGTAAAAAGCGTCAGAACAGCGGAATCGGCAGTGGAAGCCATGGTTAAAGGCCTGGACAGGATTATTCAGCACAGTGTACAAAAAGGCGAATCGTTGTGGACTATCGCCCGCGACAATAATATGACCGTAGCTCAACTAATGGAAATGAACCCGGAGCAAAAAAGCGACTTTCTCAGGCCGGGTCAGAAGCTTAACCTGGTTAAAGCCGAACCTCTTCTTACCGTATTGACCACGGTAACGACCACCGTTGAAGAAAAAATACCTTACAAAACCGTTTATGAAGATGACGACACGCTCTGGCGAGGACAGCAAAAGGTCCGGCGGGAAGGGGTCCCCGGGTCCCGGAAAGTGACTTACCGCATCAGCAAAGCCAACGATGTGGAAGTATCGCGGGAGACCCTGGAAGAAACGATCCTGTCGGAACCCTTAAGCCGTATAGTGTTAAGCGGCACAAAAATGATGATTGCCTCGCGCGGCGACGGGGGGAACGGCATACTTGGCTGGCCGACCAGGGGAAAAATAAACTCTCCCTTCGGTAAAAAGCGCGGCCGCAAGATACACAGCGGTACTGATATAGATGGAGAAATAGGCGACCCGATATTTGCCGCCGGTGACGGCGTTGTGCTGGAAGCGGGCTGGAAAGGCAGGTACGGCAAGTGTGTCATGATTGACCACGGGCGCGGTCTTACCACGCTGTATGGCCACCTGAGCCTGATCGATGTTGCTGTAGGTCAGCAGGTCAGCAGGGGGGATATTATCGGCCTGCTGGGGACAACCGGTAACAGCACCGGCCCTCATTTGCATTTTGAAGTGCGCCTGAACGGGGAATTCCAGAACCCCATGAAATATCTGGAACAATAAGCACAGGTCCGCCTGTGCTTATTAATGATTCAAATTTGCAGCTGCAAGGGAGGTTGCAGGGACGGTGGTCAATAAAAAGCGCAGGGTAAGAGCGGCCCGGATTATCGTTGCCGTGATAGCAGTCATTTTAAGTTTCGGTCTGTTGGTCACCTCGTTGAGCTGGTACTTTTGACTCAAAAAGGGAAGCGGGTCCTCCATTATATTCTTGCGTAAAGCAGCAAGCGGATTATACTCAAACGACGGGTTTGTTCCCGGAAGGGTTCAAATCCTTTTTTTGTCCCGTTATTTGACTGTAACGCCAGAATATACCTGCCAGCAAAGTTCACTGATCCGCTATAATGGAGGAGGACCGGAACCTGGAGGAGTGAAAAGAGCCATGTGCCGAGACAATATGTACAGCAGGCTGCTGACCAAAGCAATCCTTCTGGCCGTAATTGCCGCTGTAACTGCAAACATGCTTTTTGGCGCAAAGCCGTTTGCGGTTCATTCCTATGGCAATAAATTAATTCAAAGAATAGCCTGGTTTTACCTCGATTACCAGACAAAGAATTATTACGAACTGCAGAGCGAGCATTTCCTTCTAAAATATTCGGCCGCGGATAAAAGTGCCGCTCATTTGACTGCTGAAAAGGCAGAAGAGTATTTGAATTCAGCAAAACGCATTTTGCTTGACGATTCGGAAGAGGGGAGAATACTGCTGGTTCTTTATCCCGATCGGGATTCGCTGAATGGCAGTTTCGGCTGGGGCAGTGATAAAAGCGCGGCAGGCGTTTACTGGGCAGGCAGCATCGTACTGCTGTCTCCTCGTGCCTGGAAAAGCGGAAAAACATCGGAAGAAGAGATGAAAAATATCCTGGCGCACCAGGTCCCGCTTTCCCATGAACTCACCCACCTCCTGGTAGACAGGCAGACAGGGGGTAACTACTGCCGCTGGCTTACCGAAGGGCTGGCGCAGTATGTTGAAGAAAAGATCGCCGGTTTCAGGCTAAAAGAGCCCTTGCCGGAGGAAAGAGAAAACCTTTACCCGCTGGATGGGCTGGAGAAAAACTTTGACCGGCAGGAAAACCAGGAACTGGCTTACTGGCAGTCGCTTCAAACAGTGAAATTCCTTCTTGATGAGCACGGCATGGTAAAAATGCAGGAACTGCTGGCCGTGCTGGGCAAGGGAGCAAGAATAGAAGAAGCTTTAAACAGCGTCTATGGTTTGGACAGGGTCAAATTGGAAAATGCGGTGAAAGGTTACCTGGCAAAACAAGACTATGATTGAACATGTTAATGCGTGTTATTACGGGATGACTTTTTAATGATGTCTTTGTATAATCGAGATAGAGCATAAAGCGGCCAGATAAGCATGATAACATACAATGAAGGCTTTTAAATCATAATATATGTTACGGAATGTTACGGAGGGGGCGCCACAAATGAGTTACCGTTTTGGGGATTACCCGCGAAGAAGAAGCGTTTTTGCTACGATACTGATGCTGCTGGTCAGTTCCGTAATAGGCGGTTTGCTGGCTTTGAGCCTGGCGCCGCATATTTATGGTTACGGCAACTTAAGTACGCCCGCGCCGCTTCCCGGTTCAGACCAAAAGGATCCTCTTTCGCCCGCATATCTTGACTATTCACCGGTGGTGAAGATAGCCGAGCAGGTGGGGCCCGCCGTGATAGGCATTTCCAACCAGGCTGTGGGCCGCAGCCTGTTCAACCGGGAACTTATTGAGCAGGGAAGCGGTTCAGGGGTGATTATCAGCCAGGATGGATACATAGTTACCAATTATCATGTGATTCAAAACGCGGAAAGACTGGTGGTTACTCTTGCCAACGATAAGCAGCTTGAAGCGGAAGTGCGGGGCAGCGATCCTGATACTGACCTTGCTGTTTTGAGAATAAAAGCGTCAAACCTTCCCGTTGCTGTTCTTGGCGATTCCAGCCAGCTCCGGGTGGGGGAACTTGTGGTTGCTATCGGGAACCCGCTCGGCGCTGAATTTGCCAGGTCCGTAACGGCAGGAGTGGTCAGCGCGAAAGAGCGTCACATCAACATTCAAGAGCGCAAGGTAACGCTTATCCAGACCGATGCCGCCATTAATCCCGGCAACAGCGGCGGCGCCCTGGTAAACAGCAGCGGGCAGGTCATTGGTATTAACAGCGCGAAGCTGGTCATCCCGGGTGTGGAAGGAATGGGGTTTGCGATCCCCATCAACGATGCCAAGCCCATCATCAACGAACTTATTGAAAGAGGTTATGTCAGCAGGCCGGCCCTGGGTATTTGGGGCGTAGCCATTGATGAACTACTGGCCAGGCAAAACAACCTGCCACCGGGCATCTATATCCGGGAACTGGTACGCAGCGGCCCGGCTCAACAGGCCGGTTTGAAAACGGGAGACATTATCCTTTCCATCAATGGGCAAAGAGTAACCTCCTTTGACGAGATGAGCAAAGCGCTTGAAAAATTTAAACCTGGCGATAAAGTCACCGTCGACTTTTACCGGGGCGGGAAAAAATACTCTGCCGAGCTGGTCCTGGGAGAACGGGGCCGACAGTAGCGGGGGGAAAGCGATGTTGATCTGCGCCTGCGCTAACAATGTGGTGAAAGGATATGCGGATTAAACTGGTTGTTGTAGGCAAATTAAAGGAGAAATACTGGCGTGAGGCTGCAGGCGAGTACTTAAAAAGGCTTGCTCCTTTTGCCAGGGTGGAAATAATCGAAATTGCGGAAGAAAAGCTGCCTGATAACCCGTCGGCAAAAGAAATGGAGCAGGCCTTAAACAGAGAGGGGGAACGTATTTTAAACCACATTTCTCCCTCTTTTTACGTTATTCCCCTGGCCATTACGGGGCAGATGCTTTCTTCGGAACAACTGGCTGAAATGCTGGGAAGACTTGCGATGGAGGGGAAAAGCCGGGTCGTTTTTATCATCGGTGGGTCATGCGGTTTGGCCGAGGAGGTTATTGAAAGGGGCGACCTGGTTCTTTCCTTTTCTCCGCTGACCTTCCCCCACCAGATGATGCGGGTGCTGCTGCTGGAGCAAATTTATCGCGGATTTAAGATTCTGCGGGGAGAGCCGTATCATAAGTAAAGAGGATCGCTGAGCCAGTTTGCAAGAAGTGAAGATTTTAGCTCCAACGTTGCGTTAACCGGTCGCGCGACAGCGCGTCTTTCTTTTTGATAAAACCTGTCTAGTCAAATAATTCACGAAGGTAATCCCGACGACCATGTAATATGCGGTGAATGATAACGGTACTTTCCGTTATCCTGTAAAAATAGTAGAAAACATTTCTCTTTACATTCCGGGAAATTATCTTCGCTGGGCAATTAAACGGCAGAAATAGAGCAAATGTTCGCTTGATTATTTATGAATATATATATTAATAGACAAATTATTGGGTAAGGAGTAAAATGAAAATAGCTGACAGCCGGCGTTTCTTGCTTTGGCCAAGAAACGCTTGTCTCGGTACAACAAAGGGGGCGTAGAAAGCATGCTTACCAGGGAACTGGAAAAAATGTGCGTTGTGGCTAAAGGGCCCAATCACGGAGCGGCGCCCATCCCGGAAGAAGGAAGATGGGTGCAGGTCAGGGAAATCAAAGATGTTTCCGGTTTTGCCCATGGCTGCGGCACTTGCGCGCCGCAGATGGGGACATGCAAATTGACGCTGAACGTTAAGGCGGGAATCATCGAAGAAGCGTTGGTTGAAAACATCGGCTGTTCCGGTATGACTCAATCTGCGGCGATGGCGGCGGAAATACTTCCCGGCAAAACAATTCTGGAAGCATTGAATACTGACCTGGTGTGCGATGCTGTTAACAGCGCGATGAAGCAGTTGTTTCTGCAAATTGTTTATGGGCGCACGCAGACTTCGTTTTCGGACGGCGGCCTGCCGGTTGGGGCTGCCTGGGAGGACCTGGGTGCCGGCTTGCGCAGCCAGGTAGGCACTTCATACGGCACTCTGGCCAAAGGGCCGCGCTACCTTGAAGTGACCGGCGGTTATGTGACTCGAATGGGGCTTGATGAAAACAACGAGGTCATTGGTTATGAATACGTTCATATCGGTAAAATGATGGATTATATCGCCAACGGCATGAGCGCCGACGAAGCCTTGAAAAAAGCCAGGGAAACATATGGCCGGTTTGCTGAAGCGGTAAAACTGATCGATCCGCGCCGGGAATAAAAGGAGGGGAAGACGATGGTGACCTTTGAAGGAATTGAACGCCGCCGCGAAAGGATAGCGACTTGTTTGCGAGAAAACGGGCTGCAGTCGCTGGAAGAAGCGCGCGATCTTCTGCAAAACCGCGGGGTTGACGCATACGGGATTGTAAGAAAAATCCAGCCGATTTGTTTTGAAGACGCCTGCTGGGCTTACATCCTGGGAGGAGCAATCGCCTTGAAAAGAGGTTTGACGGAAGCGGCGGATATAGCCGAAGCAATCGGCGAAGGGCTGCAGGCGTTTTGCATTCCGGGGTCGGTGGCCGACCACCGCAAGGTGGGCCTGGGGCATGGGAAACTGGCGAAGATGCTGCTCAAAGAAGAAACCCGGTGCTTTGCCCTTCTGGCCGGACATGAGTCCTTTGCCGCTGCTGACGGGGCTATCGGCATTGTCCAGTCGGCCAATAAGGTTAGAAAACAGCCGCTGCAGGTTATACTGAACGGTCTTGGCAAAGACGCCGCCTATATTATTTCGCGTATAAATGGTTTTACTTACGTTCGTACGCAGTATAACTACCAAACCGCCGAACTGTCGATCGTGGAAAAGCGGGCTTTCTCGCAAGGGCCGCGTTCGGCGGTGCGTTGTTACGGCGCCGATGATGTGGATGAAGGAGTGGCCATTATGAAACATGAAGGAGTAGACGTTTCTATTACTGGCAACTCAACGAACATGACCCGCTACCAGCATCCCGTTGCAGGCACCTACAAGAAGTGGTGCGTTGAACACGGGAAGACATACTTTTCCGTGGCTTCCGGCGGCGGTACGGGGCGCACCGTACACCCCGACGATAACGGCGCCGGGCCGGCCTCTTACGGCCTGACAGACACTCTGGGCCGTATGCATTGCGATGCGCAGTTTGCCGGCTCTTCTTCGGTTCCCGCCCACGTTGAAATGATGGGCTTTATCGGCATGGGAAACAACCCGATGGTCGGGGCAACCGTCGCTGTTGCGGTCGCAGTTTCGCAGGCCGTCAAATCATAACGCCGCCCAACAGCCGGGGCGGCAGGTATAAAGACGGATACCTGCCGCCTTTTTCTTGGGCGCCTGTACTTTTTTCATGTTGCATCTTGCTTAATTGAATAGTGTCAGATATACTCCTGTGTATAGAGAGTAATACTGCTAATATCTGCCATATCGAACATGGATACGGTTATGTCAGAAATTTATTAAAGGGTAATACATATTATGAACATTCAAAAAGAGGGGAAATAAAATTGATAGAATCTCTGGAAATCTTAAAGAAAAATCTCAAGCAGGTGGTTATTGGCAAAGAGGAAGCGATCGATTTAATACTGGT
Organism: Peptococcaceae bacterium; assembly: GCA_024655825.1. Lineage (NCBI taxonomy): Bacteria > Bacillati > Bacillota > Clostridia > Eubacteriales > Peptococcaceae > Peptococcaceae bacterium. Next base: position 101,738 of record JANLFJ010000001.1, read on the forward strand.
AGGTCTGCTGTCGGAGGGACACATCCTGATCGAGGACGTTCCCGGTGTCGGTAAGACCTTGATGGCTAAAGCTCTTGCCGTTTCCCTGGACTGCGATTTCCGCCGGCTTCAATGCACCCCGGACCTTACCCCGACGGATGTGACCGGGTTCTTCATCTTCGACCGCCGCAGCAACGATTTTAAGTTCAGGCCGGGTCCCGTCCTGACAAATATCCTTCTTGTGGATGAGGTTAACCGGGCGGTCCCCAGAACGCAATCCAGCCTTCTTGAATCGATGGAGGAAAAACAGGTTACCGTGGACAGCCAGACGTTTCAACTGCCCCGCCCCTTTTTCCTTCTGGCTACCCAGAACCCGGTGGAACTGGAAGGAACGTTTCCCCTGCCCGAAGCACAGCTGGACCGGTTTCTCCTCAAAATATCACTGGGCTACCCTTCCCTGAAAGAGGAGCAGGAGATAATCTCGGTGCACGGCAAGGAAAACCCGCTTTTCTCGCTGCCGATGGCCGCCTCCAGGGACGATGTCCTGCGGTGGCAGGAGCAGAGCCGCCAGGTTTTTGTCCATGACTCCGTCGGTCATTACATTGTAGCCCTGGTCCGGGCTACCCGGGAACACTCGTCCGTTGCGCTTGGGGCCAGCCCCAGGGCCAGCCTTGCCTTACACCGGGCAGCGCGAGCCCTGGCCTTGCTGCGCGGCCGCGATTATGTCATCCCTGATGATGTCAAGTACCTGGCCCGGTTTGTGCTGGGACACCGGTTGATTCTCCGGCGGGAAGAACGCCTGCGGGGCATTGACGCCGGGAAAGTGATTGAGGAAGTCGTCTCAACGCTGGCGGTTCCGGTAGAGGAGAGCGGGAAATAAATATGGAAACCACCAGTCCCGGCCGGGCAGCGACCTCGGTGTTTACCATACCGTTTATTAGATACGCCCTGTACGTGGGGGTTGTCCTGCTGATAGTAAACAGGAACCTGCCGCCTGCCGCATTTTTGCTTTTTTTGATCATAACGCTGGAATGTGCAAGGTTCTGGTGTGTTATCAGTGTACGGAAGCTGGAAGTTGGGCGGGAAATAGGGCCACAAAGGCTTTTTAGGGGCGAAGAAACCGTGCTTACCCTGGAAATAAAGAATAAGAAATTAATTCCGGTCAGTGTTTTTTGGGAACAGCCCATTTCCCGGGAATTCGAAGTTATCTCTTCCGCGCCCGGGGTAATGCACTCTCCTCTATCGGGAAAAGTATTTTTGGGCTGGCATGCTGAATTCCAGGTTAGGTATGTGCTTAAAGGTGTCAAGCGGGGCTATTTCAGGCTTCCGCCGCTTACGGTTTCGGCAGGGGACGGACTGTCGCTTTTTAAGAAAGAGAAGTATTATAACGACAAGAGGGTACTTATTGTTTACCCCCGCGTTTTTCGCCTCGAGGACCTGTCGTTAACCCCCGCCTTTTTTATCGGAGAAAAAAAAGATGATCGTCCCTTTCTTCCTGACCCGGTCAGGATTGCGGGTCTGCGTGACTATTCGCCCGATATGCCGGCCCGTTTAATCCACTGGAAAGCCAGCGCTTATAAAAATGAGCTCCTGGCAAAAGTTCTGGAGCCGTCGGCGGATGTGCGGATTTGCATTGCCGTTGACGTTGGGGCGTTTTATGGCCCGCTTCCTCAGCCGGAGCGTTTTGAGGAGGCATTATCCTTGGCGGCTTCACTTGTTTACTGGGCGGACTGCAACAAAGTGCAGTACGGCTTACTGGCCAATGGTGCGCAAAAAGAGCTGCCCTGCCAGGTGGTTGTTCCCATAAGCAGTTCCGCCAGCCAGGCTGCGACGGCGTTAGAGTCGTTAGCCAGGCTCGAACTTGAGCCCTTGGGAACTCTAACCGACCTGGTCAGGACGGAAGGCCGTCATTTCCCTTGGGGGACAACACTTGTTGTTATCGGGGACGGAACCCCGTTGCAGGTTTCGCCTAACGTGCGCAACGTAGTATACTATAATGCTTTATGATAATATGTAATCAGGGGGATTAACGGTGACCCAAAGGAAAACAAAACTCGTTCTGGCTCTTGTATTTTCCGAAGTATGTTACCTGTATCCGCTTTACCGCTGCCTTGTGTCGGGGCTCGGCATAGCGCCCTGGTCTTTTTTTATCCTTGCTGCAGTTATGGTCCTAGCTAATTTGTTCCTGGCCAAGGGCCGGCATCGTTATCTCACCATCGCGGTGGGCAATATCCTCCTTTTTACCCTGCTGGCGGACCTTTTGGGCGGAGGGCTGAAATCCCTGTTCGTTTTCAATGAACCGGCGGCTTTATGTGGTTTTGCCTTCTTCTTCTGGCTCGGTTTTCGCGCGTTTTTCTTGACGCGTCGCAAAAACATTGATGTTTATCTACATTTTGATCTCAGCGTAGGCATTATTTTCCTGATCATTGTTTTCGGTGGGATGGCCCAGGCACTCTTACCAGACAGCCTGGCCTGGTTTTTAGCCTCTTTCCTGTTTAATGCGGCGGCGCTGTCCTTGATACAAGACGAAAAAGAAGCGGGAAGTCGTCCCGCTTGGCCAGGCATTATTTTAGTGTCCCTTGTCCTTATCCCCTTTTCCCTGCTGTTAGACAGTCTTTCTCCTTATTTGTACGCACCTGCCCGGTTTTTTTATGACCTGGGCAGGCCGGTTGTTTCCTTGCTGGGTCGCATCTTTGTATTTTTCGTGCGGCTTTTGTATGGGCCCAGGTCACTGAGGGAAGACAGCGTATCCCAACTTGTACTCACCGCTCCCTTGGGAGGTTCTCCGGGAACAACGGCTGTTTCGCCGTGGTTTGATATTCTGGCCAAGGCCTTTTTCTGGCTGGCTGTTTTCGTGCTGGCCGCAACGGCCGTCTCTTTGACCCTTTACCTTTTGGGCCGTTTGGTGGTCTGGCTTCTTGGACGCCAGGCCGTGGAGGAGTCCGCAGCCAGAAACCCCACCCTCCGCGGTGGTTTACGACGACTTATGCTGGCGTTAAGGGAAAGATTACGCGCCATGATCGTGCCGTGGTTTCCCGGGAAAATCGATGTGCCCACGGCTTACCGGGTTTTGTTGCGGTGGGGAATTCACAAAAGATGTCCCCGGAGAACCTGTGAAACCCCCTTTGAATATTTAAACCGTCTTAAAAAACGTTTCCCCGGGTACCAGGAGGAACTCAGGGAAATCACCGGGTATTACGTCGAGTTCAAGTACGGCAGGGGAGCGGATCATGTTGCGCCCGACGCAAGGTATTTAAAGCAGCGCCTGCGCAGGCTTTATTTTCCCCGCTTGCGGGTTCCGCCGGCAAAAAGCTGAACAATAAATTCTGATAAATTTAGGTCTCCGCCAGGTGGCCGTGTTAGGAGAAGGCTCAAAATGAAAAGAGAAAGACTAAGCCGGTTTTTAACTGTTTTTGTTTTGCTGTTCATACTGCTTATACTGCCTGTACCAGGCGCGATTGCCGTGGGAACGGAATTGCCGGAACAATACCTGAAAGGAATACTCAACCTGATCCAGCAGAAATACCTGGATGAAACGAGCACTGATTCTTTGGTCCAGTCGGCCCTGGAAGGGATTTTTGACGGCCTGGACGAATATACCGCTTTCTATACTCCTCCGGAGGCTGACGATTTTCTGGCCACGGTAAAAGGCCGGTACGTGGGCATCGGCGCGGTTTTAAAAAAGTTCGGGGACACAATCGTAGTGTACAGCGTTTTCCCTGAATCGCCGGCGGACAAGGCTGGCCTGATTCCGGGGGACAAAATTATCGCTGTAGACGGGATCGGGGTCACAGGAATGTCGGTGGACCAGACCGGAGAGATGATTAAGGGTGAGGAAGGCGCAAGGGTGGTCTTGGAGATAGCCAGACCGGGGCGCCAGGGGATGATAAAGATTGAAGCAAAGCGGGCTGAAATCAAAATAAACCCGGTTGAAACCAGGGTTATTGAAAACACGGGGCTTATTAAAATCCTGTATTTTAACGAAAACGTAGAAGAGTACATGCAAAAAGCACTTATGGACATGGATAAACAAAGCATTAACAAGATTATCCTCGATTTGAGAGACAACCCCGGAGGAGAAGCTTCCGCGGCGGCGGCGGTCGCGAAAAACTTTGTTCCCAAAGGACTTATCACCAAACTGGATTTTAAAGAAAAGGATAAAGAAGATGTGTACTACTATTCGGAACTCGAAGAACCCAGGTATAAACTGGTTGTATTGGTTAACGGGAACACTGCCAGCGCCAGCGAAATACTGGCAGGAGCCATCCAGGATACAAGGGCGGGCATTCTCCTGGGCACAAGGACCTACGGGAAGTCAAAGGTGCAGAATGTCATTCCCCTGCTGACCCCGCAGGCATACGAAAAGTACAGTAAAACGTACGGTATTGATTCCCCCGATGCCTTTTTGCTTACCGAAAGATATAACATTGGCCTTCAGGAAAATGAAATCATCGGGTGGGTCAAGATGACCACCGGCGAGTATTACACGCCCAAAGGGAGGAGAATTGACCGGCAAGGGCTTGTACCGGACGTAGTCGTGCAGGATTACGCGCCGGTAAAAGGGATCGATGTTTATGAGATTGGCAGGCTGCGTCAAAAGGAAAAACCGGGTCTGGAGACGGAAAGCATAGATGTGGCCAATGCCGAGAAAATTCTAAAACTGCTGGGGTACGAAATAGAAACGCCTGATCTCTTGCTGGATAATAAAACCTTCCAGGCGATAAAAAAATACCAGGCCGATAAAGGTTTTTATTCTTACGGGGTCCTGGATTTTGCCACTCAAAGGGCGTTAAATGGCGAACTAGACAGACTGATTCTTCAATCGGACCAGCAGCTGGCCAAAGCCCTGGAATTACTGGCCGATTAACCTAACCGGTAATGTATTCGCGGATGCTGGAAATGTTCTCTACTATTTTTCTGGCCACTTCCGGCCGGTTCATAGTATAAATATGGATGCCGTCGACGCCCCAGGAAAGCAGGTCGATGATCTGTTCCGTCGCGTAAGCGATTCCCGCTTCCTTTAAAGCCTCGGGGTTATGCTCGTACCTGTCCATGATGCGGATGAACTTTTTGGGCATGGTCGCCCGGCAGAGGGAAGTGATGCGTTCGATCTGCTTTTTGTTGAGCACGGGCATGATCCCGGCATCAATGGGAATCCGGTCGATTCCGTATTTTACCGTTAGGTCTTTAAAGTTGTAAAACTTTTCGTTATCGAAAAACAGCTGGGTGATCAGGAAGTCTAGACCGGCTTCCACCTTTTCCTTTAAGTGCAGGAGGTCTTTCTCCATGCTGTCGCAGTCGGGGTGCCCTTCGGGATAGCAGGCCCCGCCGACGCTGAAATCCCAGTTCTCTTTGAGTTCAAGGATCAAGTCCCTTGCATAGCGGTAGTGAAGCGGTGTGGGAAACACAAAATTTGGGTCCTGCGGCAGGTCGCCGCGCAGGGCCAGGATATTGTCAATGCCTTTTTCCTTCAGCTGCTGGAGAATTTCATTTATCTGCTGCCTGGTAGCGGTGATGCAGGTCAGGTGGGCCAGGGATTCAACCCCGTATTTCTTTTTGATCAGCGTGGCTATTTCTACGGTCCTGGTGGTTGTGCTTCCACCCGCTCCGTAAGTGACGCTGATATAGTCAGGCTTAAGACCCTTTAATCCCTCCAGCGTGCTGTAAATCGTCTCAATGGGGCTGTCTGTTTTCGGGGGGAAAATCTCGAAAGAAATAACGGGTTTCTTTGAGGAAAAAATATCTTTAATATGCACAGGCAGCACCTCGCTCTTATGATATTTATGCTAGCTTAAATTTTAATATTTTTCTTATGCTCTGTATATAAGTATAAAGCGATTTTCTTCAGTTAATTTAACAAACAGGATATAATGAATATAACTGGCCGGGAAATATAAGGCGGAAGGAGATTAGGACATGAAACCAAGGGCTTTTATCGCCGTCCCGCTTCCCCGGGAGGCCGAAGATTACCTGGCCCGGCACTGCCCGTACAAAAAGTGGGAAGGAGAAGGCGCGATACCCCGCGACCGTCTCTTGCAGGAAGTGTCGGGAATGGAAGGCTTGCTGGTCATGGGTCATTGGATTAACCAGGAACTGCTTGACAGGGCTCCCCGGCTGAAAATTGTCAGCAATATCGGGGCGGGTTACAACAACTTCGATCTTGCCGCTATGAAAGCCCGGGGCGTGATGGGCACCAACACGCCGGGGGTAATGAACGAAACCGTAGCGGACCTCGTTTTCGGTTTGATCCTGGCCGCCGCCCGGAGGATTCCGGAACTGGACAGGCTGGTGAAAGAAGGCGGCTGGAAGAAGGGCATGGGCAGCGAACTGTTCGGGGTGGAAGTGCATCACAGCACGCTGGGCATTATCGGGCTGGGCAGGATCGGCGAAGCCATCGCCAGGCGCGCCGTTTACGGTTTCGGCATGAAGCTGCTGTACCACAACCGCCAAAGGAGACCCGAACTCGAAGAAAAACTCGGGGCCGTTTACCTTTCACTGGACGACCTTCTAAAAGAAGCTGATTTCGTGGTGGTAATGACCCCGCTCACTCCCCAAACCCGGGGATTTATCGGCTACCGGGAGCTCTGTTTAATGAAACGGTCGGCCGTGTTTATCAATGCCTCGCGCGGGGGTACGGTGGACGAAGCGGCCCTGGCGCGGGTTCTTGAGGAAGGCAGGATCTACGCGGCAGGGCTTGACGTGTACGGGAAAGAGCCGGTTGTTCCGGAAAATCCACTCCTGAAAACCAAAAACGCGATCACGCTTCCGCACATTGGCGCCGCCACGGAAAAGGCGCGCCTGGCTATGAGCATGCTGGCCGTGGAAAACCTGGTTAAGGGACTGTCGGGAGAGCAGCCGCCCAATCTGGTAGAAGAACTGAAATAAAAACCTAAAGGAGCACACAGGATAATGAAAAGAGACGGGCACACCCACACCCGTTTTTGCCTGCACGGGTCGGGCGAGGAGACGGAGGACTTCATCCTGAAGGCAATCGAAAAAGGGTTTGAGATATATTCCACTACTGAACACCTGCCTTATCCCGATGATTTTTTGGAGTCGATTCCCTACTCCCAGGAAATGAAGGATTCCCTAAAGCTTCGGGGCAGCGACTTTGGCTGTTATATCAGGGAAATTGAGCGGCTTAAGAAAAAATACAGGGACAGCATCCGGCTGTTGGTCGGTTCGGAAATAGATTTTCTGCCCGACAACCAGGGCTATACCAGGCAAATGCTGAAAGAGTACGGCCCGTATCTGGAAGACTCCCTGCTTTCCGTTCATTTCATAAGAGGAGACGGCGTTTGGCGCGCGGTGGACGAGAGCCCGGCCGATTTTGAGGACGGGCTTATCAGTTGTTATTCAACCTATGAGGAGGTCCAGCTGGAGTATTACCGGACGGTTAAAGAAGCGCTGTTATGCGATCTTGGTCCTTACAAACCGAAAAGGATCAGCCACCTTACCCTTTGCAACAAGTTCCAGCTGCTTTTCAACCCGGAAGGAAGCACTGGCGAAAAAGTGAAAAAAGCCGTGCTTGATATACTGGAATACATGCGCCTTCACGGCTACAGCCTGGACGTAAACGTATCGGGCCTCTACAAGGTACACTGCAGGGAAATCTACCCCTCTCCCTGGATTATCGAACTAGCCGGAAAAATGGGCATCCCCCTGGTTTACGGCTCCGATTCCCATGCCGTGGATGACGTCGGCCGCGGTTACGAAATTTACGAATCGCTGACCAAGCGTTTTTTGCTCCATAGTTCTTCCTTCTTCAGCGGCAATCAGATAAAATAGAGGAAGGATTTGCATATTTTTTTGGAGGTTGTCATGCGTAGAATATTCCATCTGGCCTTTGCTTTTCTTTTTCTTTCCTGCCTTCTCTTCACCGGCAGGGCGGAAGGCAGCAGCGCCGTTACCGATGTGGAGGTCTATATCCGGGACAATGTGGTTGCCAGGCCGGTAACCTATATCATCCGTTTTAAAACAGGGCAGAGGCTGAGCGGGGGTACGGACGTGATTACGGTTAAATTCCCGGAAACCGTTCCCGTTTCCTCCGATATCAGGAAAGAAAACGTCTCCATAAACAGCCGTTCCGCAGCGGGGCTGAATTTTGCGGACAACACGCTGGAACTGCTGGTGCCGGAGTCAATCAACATCATGCCGGGCGAACTGGTGGAGGTAGGAATCGCCAGTATGGTAATTAACAACCCTAGGGAAGCGGGAAGCTACCAGGTCGTGGTGAAGACCTCGCAGCAAAGCGTGGAAGCCAGTTCCGCCCCTTTCCAGATCACCGATTACGAATACTCAGACGGGGTCAGCAAGCCGACGGTCAGCCTGAGCACCGGTGAGGAAGGGGCAGCTCCGGAGTACAGGATTAAATTCAAGACCTCGGTAAACGGGAGGCTGTCCGGTGGAGACACCATCAGCCTGACCTTCCCGCCGGGGACCGACATGCCGTATTCAATCGACGGCGCCATGATCAAAATCAACGGCTGGCCGCCTGCTCAACAGCCCCAGATAAACGGGCAAAAACTGACCCTCACCCTGCCGGACCTTGTCATAGCGGGCGGGGGTGCCGTGGAAATAGTCATTGCCCCGGAAGCCGGGATAAAAAACCCGACCTCTTCGAGTTACAACACGATCAAGGTTTCAACTTCCGCTGAGCCGCGGGAAATCACCTCGTTTTCCTACGAAGTGACGTCAGGTTCTGCGCAGCCCGCCTCCAGTCTCACCGGGCTGAGCGTGACGGCCAGCCCGGACACGGCCGGCCAGGCAGCCGCATACACCATTGTCATCAAGCCGGGCCTGCTTAGCGGTTTTGGCAGCTTGATCAGCGACCTGGTGCTGACTTTTCCGGGGGATGAGTCGCTTCCCGACAGCATCCCGGCCGGCAGGATCAAAGTGAATGGCGTAGCCGCCGCCGGCACCCTGGTCAATAAAAAGACGAATGAACTGGTCATTCTGCTGGCGCAAAGCGTCTCCAGCCAGGAGCAGATCACGGTGGTGATTGAGCAGGCGGCTGGAATCACAAACCCGTGTGCCGGCGATCACAAGCTGGAAATCGGGGTAATGAAGCAAAGCCGCACCATCCTTTCCGACTGGCTCACGATCAAAGAAGCCTCAGCAGGTTCCGGAGGCAGCGGTTCCTCGACGGCAACCCCGGGTGCGGGCGGCCGGAACACGATCCTGCTCCGGATCGGCAGCAGCCTGGCCAACGTGGACGGGACCCTTACCGTCCTGGATGCCCCGGCATCGATCATCAACAACTACACCATGGTGCCCCTGCGTTTTGTGGCCGAAGTGCTGGGAGCGGTCACCGAATACGATTCCGCCACCGCTTCAGTCACGGTAAAACAAGGAAACAAGGAAATCAATCTCTGGACGGGCTCGAGCATGGCCAGAGTGAACGGCACGTTCGTCAGCATGAACTGCGAGGCTAAAATTGTCAACAACAGGCTGCTTGTTCCGGTCCGTTTTGTCAGCGAAAACCTGGGAGCAAAGGTGTCCTGGGACGGGGCAAACCAGCTCATCACGATAACCAGGGGGGATTCGGGTTCGACTTCTGCCGGGGATGCTGCAGCGCAGCCTTATCCGGTCGGCTTCAAAGTGCGGATTAAGAGCGAACATAGCTATGTGAACCTGAGGACCGGCCCCTCCACTTCCTACCAGCTTGCCGGCAAACTGCTGCCGGGCCAGCTGGCGACCATTGTTGAAACGAACAGCGACTGGTACAAAATAAGATTAAGCACGGGGCAGGAAGCGTGGGTGGCCAGCTGGGTGGTCGATGTGGTTTCATGAACAAGCACGAAGTGGCCAGAGTTTTGCGCGAAATCGGCCTTCTTCTTGAACTGAAAGAGGACAACCCATTCAAATCAAGGGCATACTACAACGGGGCCCGGGCTGTAGAGCTTCTGCAGGAAGACCTCCAGGCGCTGGTCAGCGAAAAGAAACTGGAAGGCATAAAAGGCATCGGCAAGGCGCTGTCAGAAAAAATCAGCGAGCTGGTTTTAACGGGGGACCTGGCGTACTATCGCCGGCTCAAGGCCAGCCTGCCGGAGGGCGTGCTGGAACTGCTGAAGATTCCGGGGTTGGGACCAAAGAAGGTAAAGGCGCTCTATGAGGAGCTGGATATTTCCAGCCTGCGCGAACTGGAATACGCCTGCAAGGAAAACCGGCTTGTCGAACTGCGGGGTTTTGGAGGGAAGACACAAAGCGAGGTTATGGCAGCAATCGACTACCTGAAGAAGTTCCAGGACCAGTACTATTACGCGGAAGCCCTGGGCCAGGGACTGGCCCTGCTGGAAGAGATAAAAAAACATCCCGGGACGAAAGAAGCCAGCCTGGCAGGCAGTATCCGCCGGGCCAGGGAAGTGGTCAAAGACATTGACTTGGTGGCCGCAGGGGAGGATACGGAAAAGCTTAACCGGTTTTTTGCCGGGCTTCCCCAGGTCCGCGAGGTTTTGGAAAGCGGCGGGACCTGTTCCTTGGTGCGGCTGGAAACAGGCATCCGAGCAAAACTGCGCGTGGTGGGACGCGAAGAGTACCCTTACGCGCTTTGCTATTTTACCGGGAGCAAAGAGCACAATGCCGCCCTGCGCCGGCTGGCCGGGGGAAAGGGCTATACCATCAGCGAGCGCGGGCTGTTCGCCGGGGAAAAGAAGATTGACTGCCGCTGCGAGGACGAAATCTTCCAGGTCCTGGGGCTTTCTTTTATCCCGCCCGAACTGCGTGAAGATAACGGCGAAATCGAAGCCGCAAACCGGGGGCGACTGCCGCAGCTGGTAGAGGACGGGGACATAAAGGGTGTTTTTCATATCCATACCAGCTACAGCGACGGGGTCAATAGTCTTGAGGAAATGGTGGCCGAAGCGGCAAGACTCGGCTTTCAATATATCGGGATAAGCGACCACAGCCAGTCGGCCTATTACGCCCTGGGCCTGAAAGAGGACAGGCTCAGGAAACAGCAGGAGGAGATAGCCGCCCTCCGGGAAAAGTATCCGCAGATTGCCGTATTCTCGGGGATAGAATCGGACATCAGGGCGGACGGCAGCCTGGACTACCCCGACGAGGTGCTGGACAGCTTTGACTTCGTTGTGGCCTCCGTTCATTCCCATTTCAAGATGCCGGAAGAAGAGATGACCAGGCGCCTGGTCCGGGCCATGCGGCACCCCGCGGTGACCATGCTCGGCCATCCGACCGGCCGCCTGCTCCTGGCCCGTGAAGGGTACAGAGTGAATATGGAGACCATCCTGGAAACGGCCAGGGAAAACGGGGTCATCATCGAACTCAATGCCAGCCCGGCCCGGCTTGACCTGGACTGGCGGCATCTCAGGAAGGCCAGGGAACTGGGCGTCCTGGTCGCCATCAACCCGGACGCCCACCGCCTCGAGGAACTGAACGACGTTTATTACGGGGTGCGCGTAGCCCGCAAGGGCTGGCTGGAGAAGAAAGACGTCTTCAACTGCCTTGAGGCCCAAGAGATCAGGAAATACCTGGAGAGAAGAAAAGAAACGATAATACGATAAAAAGGGAGCCGGCAGGCTCCTTTTAGTATATGTCAGGGTAATGGCTGCTAGACCATCATGCCGCCTACGACCCCATCGGAAGGATGAAAATTTATTTTCAGGGTAGGGTAGTTTATATGCATGAATCCAAATACAGAATTGACCATAAGGCAACAGGATGAATCTACTATGATGATCATAACTCATATTTTTTTGCATATTGTTCGTAAATTGACACATTTCAGCACAATCGATACTATTATCTTCTCAAGATAACAAATTGAAAGACAGCTTAAAAGAGAACGGGAGAGACAACACGACTAAACCAGCATTGTTCGATTACCCTGAAGCAGAACCGGATACCAGACGGCGGGTGGTCGAACATGTGTTTTCCAGGGACGTAGCAACTGAATCACATGTTACGACCATGTCAGGGTGGGGATGCCGTTATGGGGTTGTTAAGAAACCAGCATAAGAGTTCGCCGCAGTACTATTCAGTATAGAGAATTTTATTATTATGAAGGAGATGACGCCATGCAACTGAAATACCCGCATCTGTTTAGCCCCCTTCGGATAGGCAATGTGGTTTTTAAAAACAGAATTTTCGTCGCGCCGTCCAATCATTGTCTGCAGGGACGTGAAAGCTATCCCACGGAGGCCGCCATTGTCTACTATGCCAATAAAGCCAAAGGCGGTGCGGCAGTGGTTACTGCCGGATCCGTCCGCGTTGACCCGCAGTTGCGCGACCCCAGATGCTCGGTGAGTCCGGTCTGGAACAAGTATGATTTGTTCGACCCGTTCGGCTGGCGCTATTTTACCCAGCAGACCGATGCCATCCACATGTTCGGGGCCAAGGCTTCCATTGAGCTGATCCAGATGCCCAACGGCGGGTTTAACCTGGCCGATATGAAATGGAGAAAAATTTACGGCCCCAGTGCACAGACCTATCCCAACGGTCTGGTTGTAGAGGAGATGCCCGAAGAGGAGATGAACCGCCTGGCGGATGCCTTTGCTCAGTTGGCAGCTAACGCAAAGCTTTGCGGTTTTGATATGATCCTCATCCACGGCGGACATGGGATGCAGTTGGGGCAATTTATCTCCCCACTTTATAATAAAAGAACCGACAAGTATGGCGGCAGCCTGGAAAATCGCGCCCGATTCCCCATCATGGTTCTGGACCGGATTCGTGAAAAGGTGGGACGCAGCCTACTCATCGAGTATCGCATCAGCGGAGATGAGCGCACGCCGGGTGGACTTGAAATCGCAGAATGCATCCAGTTTGTCAAAATGATTGAAGATAAGATCGATCTAATCCACGTTTCAGCAGGTGACGCCGGCACGGAGCGCACCCGCGCAATCATGCATCCCTCGGGGTTCATGCCGCCTGCGCCCAACGCATACTTGGCCCGAGAAGTCAAAAAATCCGGCGTTAAAATTCCGGTAGTAACAGTAGGAGCTATCTATGACCCCAATGTAGCTGAAGAGATTTTGGCCACTGGTGGCGCCGATGTTGTCGCTACCGTTCGTGGTATTATCGCCGACCCGCAAATGCCCAACAAGGCCCTGCAAGGCAAAGACGATGATATTGTCCCGTGCATCAAGTGTTTCAATTGCTTAGATGACCACAAAGACCACCACTTTTTTTCCTGCACCGTCAACCCAACCATCGGACGGGAACATCATTTCCCATATCTGCATAGCCCTGTGGCCGGCAGAAAGAAGGTGTTGATCTGCGGCGGCGGACCTGCCGGTATGGAGGCGGCACTGATTGCAGCCGGGCGCGGTCATGATGTCACGCTTTATGAGAAAAATGCAGTGCTGGGGGGGCAGCTTAACTTTTCCAACCATGTCAGTTTTAAGTATGATTTAAAGAAGTTCAAGAATTATTTGATACGTCAGGTCGAGAAATCGGACGTACGGTTGCTCCTGAATACTCCGGCCACTGCTGAACTCCTCCGCGCCGAAAAGGCGGATGTCGTTATTGCCGCCCTGGGGGCCGAGCCGATTATTCCCAACATTCCCGGCATAACGAAAAAATCAGTCATAACCGCGACGGATGCCTATCATCAGGTTGATAAAATTGGCCCTAAAGTTGTTGTTATCGGCGGGGGCCAGGTTGGTTGTGAGACCGGCGCTCATCTTGCCCTCCAGGGTAAAGAGGTTATCCTGCTGGAAATGGGTCCCGAGGTTGCGCCCGATGCGCTTCAAACATACCGTATTCCCCTGCTGGAACTCATGGATAAAACCATGAAGTACATTACAAACGCCCGCTGCACAGAAATCACTGCTACAGGTATCAAGTATGTCAATAAGGATGGCAGCGAACATACAATCGAAGCCGATACCGTGGTGATTGCCGTTGGCATGAAGGCAAAGCTCGATGAAGCAGAGGCTCTGCGCAACAGCGCCATGTACTTTAGGGCCATTGGCGACTGTGCCCAGGTAAAAAATGTTAAAATGGCCATCCGCAGTGGCTTTGATGCGGCAATGCAAATCTGATTCCACCCCATCAACCACAAGATGTTCTCCTTTTGGCTCATCTTCATCTTCTCACGTTCCCGGCCGGCATTCACTGCTTTGAGGTCGATGCGGACCACATAATCCTTATCTTTAATTTATCTAGGGGGGATGCCGAAAAACAGGAAACCGATGGTATTTGATGGCATTCCATAAATAAAATAACAAAAAATGACAAGGAGGAGATTTAATGAAAAAGGTTTTGGCATTAATCATCATTTGTGGTTTGCTGCTCAGTTTAATAACTGGATGTGGATCTCAATCCGCCCCGAAGACAACGACTCCCGAAAAGACCCAGGCCACCGGTAAAGCTGATTTCTCAAAAAAGGTTGAACTGAAATGGGCAATTACCGGGGCTCCCAATCAAGGATCCTCTCAAATGGATCAGTATTGCATCAACTTGATAGAAGAACGGTCGGGTGGCGCAATCAAGATTAAGTATTTCCCGAATGGCGTTTTAGGCAACAATGCTGACACATTAAATCAGGTGATGGATGGTTCCCTTGATATTACCGGCGGCGATATTGCGACTGTTTCCGCGTATACTGATCTACTTGAAGCCTTCCAACTTCCTTTCCTAATTGACAACTATGAAAAGGAATGGAAAATTGTCCAGAGCAAGGAGTGGAAGGACCTGCTCAATGCTGCCAGCGAGAAAATGGGCAATGCTTATATCTTCAGTACTTCCGAGTTTGGCATGCGTCACTTCGCAACCATTAGTAAACCTATTAAAAAGATGGCGGATCTGAAAGGATTAAAACTGCGGTGCGCTTCCAGCAAATTGATTATGCAAGCCATGAAGGATATTGGCGCTAATCCTATTACCATTCCTTTCACTGAGCTTTATAGTGCCCTGCAAAACCGCGTTGTGGATGGCGAGGAAATCAACATTACCTCCGTGGCAATGCAGAAGCACTATGAAGTGATCAAGTATATGTCACTCATTGGTATGTATCCATACGTATCTTTAAACATTGCTTCCAAGGAAGTTATGGACTCGCTGCCGGAAGGTTATTGGAAACTGATCCAGGAGTGCATGGCGGAAGCTGAAAAATGGTATTACACCAAAACTCTTTACGAATGGGAAAAACAGGCTCGTGAAACCTGTGAAAAGAATGGCGTTGTTTTCAATACGATTGAGGATCCGGAGAAATTCAAGGAAGCTTGCGCGCATCTCTATAACGAGTACGCTGCAAAGGATCCCAAGATTGACGCGTTTATTAAATTAGCCAAGTCAATTAAATAACAATAAAAACCCGTCTCGCAAAGAGTGGAGTGCCTGTAAGCCGTATCGGCTTGCAGGCACGCATTTGTAATAATTTTTTATGAAGAAGACAATCATGCCGCCCACGGCACCATCGGAAGGAAGAAAATTTCATTGACAGGGTAGGTAAAATCATGAAGGTATTTAAAAAAATTATGAACGGCAGTTACTTTTTACTGACGTGTATTATTTCAATTATGATTGTAGTAATGCTTATTATCATGTCTCTCGAGGTTGTGCGGCGATATTTATTCGGGCTTACATGGAGTTGGTCGGAGGAGGTAGTCAGGTACCTGCTGATTTATGTGACATTTTTGGGCGGCGCTGCAGCTTTTAGGAGCGGCTCAATGGTCAGCTTTGACTTGGTTTTATCACGTTTTCCGCAAAGGGTGCAGGATATTCTCAGTGTTATTGTCAATACAGTATGCCTTGTGTTTATTGGATTTATTCTTGTCCTGGGGTTCAAGAAAGTAATCACTCCCAACATGATTTCCCAAGTAAGCCCCTCTTCGGGTATCGCCATGTGGATTCCTTATGCGTCCATTCCAATCGGCATGTTCTTTTTGCTATTGTATATAATTGAAAACTACTCTGTCTTGTTTCAACGTTTCAGACAGAACAGATCCGTAAAATCAGAATCTGATTGAGGTGACGCGTAATGGTTATTGCGGCAATCGTTTTTGCAGTTTCGCTTATAATCGGGGTTCCAATTGCTTTTGTGCTTGGCCTATTGGGAACAACTCATTTTTTGACCTTGGGAGAACCCTCCTATTTCAACGTCTTGATCCAGCGCATGTTCTCGCAAGTCAATCTTCTCTCGCTGACCTGCTTACCCTTTTTTATCCTTGCCGGTGAAATAATGAACGCTGGCGGTGTTACAAAAAGGCTGCTCGGTTTTATTCGTGAGGTGATTGGCTGGCTTAAGGGAGGCATGGCATACAGCACTGTCATTATTGCCGCCATACTTTCCGCCATCTTGGGCTCGCCAAACGGAGTCGCCTCCATGTTATGCAACGTCTTGATCCCGGATCTGCGCAAGGACGGCTATCCCGATGAATTCAGCGGCGCCCTGGTTGCGGCTTCGAGTATTTTGGGACCGATCATTCCACCAAGTATCCAATTTATCATGGTCTGCATGCTTACCGACACATCTGTCAAGGCCATGTTTTTAGCAGGCATCGTGCCTGGTTTGCTTCTCGCCGCCGTGTTTTGCATCGTCATCCTATACAAGGCCAAGAAGATGGAGTTTAAAGCGTCTATTGAAAGGATTAACATTATTAACCTTTTCAAAGCTTTCTTTAAAGCTATTCCCGCGCTAATGGTGCCATTTGTCATCATGGGCGGAGTTATCGGCGGTATATTTACCGCTACCGAATCCGGCGCAATTTCCTGCCTTGCGGCGTTCGCTGCAAGCCTCATTTACGGAGAACTGGAAATCAAAAAGATTCCTGCTATGCTAATGCGGGCCAGCGTTGTAACCGGTTCCATAATGCTCATGATTGCCTTTGGCGGCATTATTGGGTGGTCGATGGCCATTGACGGCGTGCCGGAGAAGATAATAGCGTTAATCACCTCAATTACCGGCAATACCAACATTATCATTGCTATCATGCTTGCCATTCTATTCTTGGCCGGGATGGTGATGGATACCGGCTCAATTACCATGATATTTGTGCCTGTCATGTTCCCGCTCGCCCTGGCCATTGGGATGGACCCGGTGCACTTCGGCCTCGTGTTTAGCGTATACGTTATCATTGGATACATTACACCGCCTGTCGGCGTGGTCCTGTTTGTAACCTCCAACATTTCGGGCATACCTTTCAAAAAGCTCTGCAGTCAGATCTGGATGTTTGCGATAGGCTCCATGATCGTGATCAGTGTCCTTTCATACCTGCCCGAGGTGGTCCTTTGGATTCCAAGAATGCTGGGGTATAACAACTGACTCGGAAGGGGCATTTGATGAGGCATTAGAATGTTGAGCAGCTCCTTGCCGCCGGTGTACCCTACACTAATCTTTTCATCAATATTTCTGTGCTTTTCCATATCTATACCCCGTTATTCCTTATTTAGTTTAAACCCCGGTGCATCTTCTTGTCCTCAATAATGATGTTTTTAAAATAATCGTAAATCTCCATAATAAATGCTCTTTTGTTTTCTTCTGACATAGAAAAAAATTTGACCTTTAATCCTTCTATTTCGAGTTCGTCGAGCCGTTTTTCGCAGGTTTTGATTGCATCACGGACAATTATCGATTGTTCAATTGATAATACTTGCGGCGCTTTTCTTAATCGCTCAAGGGTTTGTATGGCTATATCAGCATTATATTGATTTATTTCACTAATTCTGGGCAGATTTCTTTTTACCCACTCTGAGGCAATTTCTTTACGTTTTTTAGATATTACCTCTTTAAGCCCTTCATAGATAGAATAGCAATCTAAGGGTGGAGTATCATCAGCAAAAAACTCTAATGTTTCGTTTAAGCACTTTTCAACAGTAGCATTAAATTGTGCTTCATTAAGCTCCATATTATCAAGTTCCGCAAAGTGCTTTTCAATTAAATCCAGCTGTTTTTGAACCTGATTTAGGTCTTCAATGTCCTTATTCTCTCCTTGATAAATTGTGATTAACAAAGCCACCTCGTTTCTCCAATTAGCGATTTCTCCTAAAGAGAAAAGTTTTTCTATCCGGTAAACCTTTTCAGTCCGTTCCTTATTCTTTTTAAGCTGCTCTTTGCATCCTTTCTGGAAAGTTGCTAGCTTATATGACGCTTCTGTCAAATCTCCTTCTACAAGGTGTCCATTTTTTTTAGCTTCTTCTAACCGTAAGGCGAACACTTGCACTTGTTCCAGCCAGTTTTTAAGAACAGCTATTGGGGTTAAATCATTAATGATATTATTTCGAATCATCTTATCTATATCAGCTGCTGTTGTTTTGACATCATGAATAAAATGAACATTGTTTTCAACATATTCTACATGCTTTTTAAGCGAATCGTATTCTACATGCAATCCCAGTTTCTTTAAATTGCCGCCGATATTGTTAATCATCATATATTTCCATTTGCTTAGTTCTTCGATGTTATAAGTGGTTTGATTTTTAAGCCATTTTAAAAACAATCGTTTAAGATGTAAAAGAGCGTTTTCGAGGCGTGTTTTAACTTCCATTATCTGTTCTTCATGCCATTGAGCAGTATTCACTTCCATCTTTTCATGCAATTCAGCCAAATCAGCAGTTCCCCAAGATAATGAGCCAATATCATTCTTTTCTTTACCTCGTTCAATTTTTTCTATTGCCGTATTGATCTGTTCATCATATTCTTTAATCTTCCTTTGAGCCCGACGAGCTTCATCGCATAAATGAGCGTATTTGTAATACAATGCGGGCGGAATAGAAAGATGTTTTTCTAATTCTCCGGCTTTTTTAAGGAAAGATATTTTACCGAGAAGTAATGTCTCCATATTCCAGTCATTTAATAGAGATTCCCATTCCGATATGCTCTTCTGAGATACTTTTATAACTTCAGTAGCATCGAGTACCGAAAAAGATAAATAATTTCCTTTAAGTGCCTCAGATAGCCAATTTTCCAAACTGATAGTGTTGTTGTTAAAAAACAGATTAATTATGTCCCTTCTTTTTCCAATAAACAAACCAAGTAACAATCCGGCAGAAGCAATATTGCACCCATAGGGAGGAGCACATAAAACTCGCATTATTTCTCCAAGATTCATAGATTTGGTATCATCGGTATCGCAGGTTGTGTTTAACTCGGATTCAAGATATTCAATAATATTACGAACCGCTGGATTCTTTGGTTTTAGTCGTATTGAACCGTCATCGTCAATGGCCCCCCAGGACTCATCAAGTACATCGTAAGCTCGATTTCTTTGTTGCTGATTGCATGCTGAAATCCAATCGCGGTTCAACGTACCTTTGAATAGTTCCCGTGTAAACAGCTGGCAGTCTTTCGGGCCATTGCCTCGTAATGTACTAAAACCATCAAAAGGAAAAGGTATCCGGTTATAATAAACTATATCGAACAATTGAAAGAGCATGTCACTAAGGCGTCCGGTCTTAATTTCCTTGGGAGTTGCAAAAAGAATATGCCTGTCCCTTTCCAATTCGGAAAAAAGATTCAGCATTTCCTGCTCCACAATATTTTTTCTATCTAAAATATAATTACCATACTTTTGTGATTCCTCATCTGTAAGTTGTTCATTTAACACCCAATATTCGGCCACCTTTTCTCCAAAGACGCCTGTGCTGTCATGAAGGAATAAAACTGCGAGCGGGATACCGGATTCCCAGTTCAATCCTCTTTGTTTCAAATTTGATTGTATAAGCTCTATTGCCATCTTCTTAATAACATCAAGGTTGCTTTCTGGCCCTACGTAACAATAGATCAACTGCCCCTTGTTGTCATTGACTTCTTTTGCATCCTGCCAGGTTCGCACCGCATAGTCAATCATGCTTTTAAGATTAGCCACATCAGAGTAAGAGATATGATAGTTCCATTCTCGTGTAGAAATCTTATTGCTTTCTGCAAAGCTGGTATTGTATTTGTCCTTATTGGTCCATTTCAAAAAATTACGGCAGAATATATCTGATCTGGTTTGCGCATCAATTTCCTCTACTCTTTTTTTGAGGTAAGATAAAAAGTTTCGCCTAGGAACGGCCTCGCCGGATATCTCGTATTGGTTTAATAGCCCATTCCATTCCAAGACGCCGTATTCTAATTCAAGCACCTTAACGGATGCTGCGACTGAATCGAAATCTATACCGCTAAACATGCTGATGGCATGGAGATAATCTTCTTTTGAATCCGTTTTAAGGCCAATCTTCGCAGATACCAAGACAGCTTTTAAGACTCTTTTATCATCTGGAGAGAACTCGTGCTTATATTTATATAAAACCGATTCATAAGCGCTGGCCGTAGCTCCCTGCTGCCCATAACGTTCCGAGGCTAAAAATTCACTGATCAACGCTTCGTTGCAGAAATCGGTTGGGACGATAGTCTTTCCCGTGGTGAATTCCATATCATGGTATTCATCGCATATTTCTACCAGGAGGGAAAAAGCCGAACGTTGCTGCAGCGATTTTCCGACTGAAGACAACTTGTAGAGCATCCAGGTAGAAAGAGGGTGCAGGGGCCAACACCCTTCCCAAATAACCTTTTCAAACTTCATTTTGTTTAGCCAGAGTGAATGATTTTTTATATCGGGAAACCATCGCTGCATTGCAGCCTGAATCAATTGGGGATCACCCGCGGAGGCGAGCCGAAGTTTTAACTCGCCGAGATTTTTTTTCTCTAAAAGAGATGCTATCAAGGTCTCCAAGTTAGTTGACAGTTTTGTCTTTCGTACCGAATCATAACGAGTAACATACCTGTTGACGTCCTCACGCAACTCAGGGGCTACTCGGGAAATATAGGCTTTGAGTTCATATTGAATGAAACATAATAAAAATACGCGATCGGCGTTGGTCTGGATACATTCGAAAAGCTGCTGCAAAGCACCCGAGCCTGCCACATGAGGTTTCTGAACCGCAAATTCCATATAACGGCCAAACTCGTCAAAAATAATAAAGAGACCTGCGAAGGGTTTCCCCGGTCCACAATAGGTCTCCTTAGTGATCCGAATGAAATCATGTAATGATTCTTGGCTAACGGCATGAATAGGGGTTCCCATTTTCTGTTCATAAATATTGCTGATTTTGCTAAAGGCATCTTCGTCCTGGCATTTTAATAAATCTATGATATCAGTAAAATTAATGTTTTCGCCAAAAAGCCTAACATAGTCTTGGCGCAAAGGCTCAAAAAATGATTCAGTAAAATGCAGCGCTGTTCGAAACCGCGGCCGGAGATTATCGAGGGGGGAGCTGTCTAATCCTTGTTCGTTTAATCGTGACAAGACTTGACGAATAATCTCATTACCCAAATCAAAGTCCTGCATGCCATTTAATGTTATTACCAAGAAAGGCTGTTCAATTGATTCTATAAGCTTAGTAATCTGCTGCCCGATTCTTGCATCGGTTGAGGAGATATTATTAATGATAGTTTTTGCCACCGTAGAATTTGGCATACTCAACAAGGAGGCTAGGGTTAACCCCAGGTGAGATTTCCCGGTACCATAGCCTGCGATAGCCAAAGCAAAGGGGTCGCCTTCATTTTCGTTGAATAGATTCTTTAAAATATCGAGGGTAAAGCTGGCAGTATCAACCAGTTTATGTTCGCTGGATTCCAAGGCATCTTCTGAAATGCCATGATAATCAGGTCCATGAAAAATGAAATGCTGTGCCGCCTTATTTGCCAAATCCCTATCGTGTTCAAACCAGCTTATCTGAACAGCTCCATTGAAAAGGAGATCTTTTCGAAAAGAAACAATATCCCGAAGTTTCATGCCGGATTGCCTCCTAATTTCAAGCCATATCATCAAAAATATGCAGCCATACTTCTTTGGCCGGAGCTTTTTTTTCGATAATCCAGGGGTGCATTTGGCGGTCGATGGATAGGTAGTTTTTCAGTTCCACTTGTGCAAGAATATTCTCTACGTCCGGCTGATTCCATAGACAAATGTCAAACCACCGGGTAGTCTTATTAAAATCCGTTAAGGTCACTTGCGTTTGTCTTGGGAAAAATACCTCCATTAGCATTATGATAAACGCGGAGTATGGAAGCGCATAGGAAACATGGGAGGGGGCTTTTCTTCTTAAGACTTCCTCTCCCTTAACGTTCAAGATACCTGCTCTGGCAAGCGCGGCATCCTCAGTATAAGTAAGTATCAAGGGGCCTGTTCGGTCCTTGCCCGGACCACACGAACTGATCAAATATTCCTCAAGCTGCTGCTTGGTAAATGCTGTTCCTAAGACATTTCTGCCGACAGCGAATACCCTATGCCAGGCCAACGCTCCGATGTCACTACGGCATAGGTTCATATGAACCAACCATTGAACCATCTCTTCGCTGAGATACTTATCTTCCCTATAGACAATTATCCCAAAATCCGTAAGCATTGGCTTTTTTGAAGCCTGTTTTTCTCCCTTTTCGATTGTAATTAAGCCCATCCCCCGGGCGTAATCAATTATCGCTGGTGTTTTCCCAGTAGATTGGCCCATGGGAATACCGGTTTCCAAGGAAATTTCCTGTAATGTTCCTTCTTTTTTTTGGGCTGCAAAATCTAATAAAGCAGTTATTAAACGTCTTTCAGGGATAAAGGTCTTATGAAAGTTTATTGGCAACACTATCGTCTTAAGCCCCTTTATAAACGGTTTTGAATCGCAGTAATCCTCACTTTGAAATGCTTGTTAACTTCCAAATTTCCCGTTTTTTCGTTTAAGTAATGACCCAGGAAATAGCACTCACCCCGTTTAAGCGAAGACAAACGAGATACCCACTCTTCATTCTTGTCCCCCGTAGCATCGGACAAAATACCTGCAAATGACTTGATTTCGGTATCTGCAGGCTTAAAAAAGAGTTTGCAGCTTGCCTGGAACAACCTGTCCCTTTCCTCTTTGCTTAAATTGCTCAATGTTTGCGTAGCAAGAATAAGACAAATGCCAAACTTACGTCCCTCGGTAAGAAACTGTCCCAAGGGACTTTCAAGCCGATGGTCTAAATTCTGGATTTCATCAAGCACAATAATTCTGGGCTTATCCTGTTGTCCATTAGCCCGATAATACCAGTAGAGGTCAATTAAAGAGAATTCGGTAATCAAGCGTTGCGTGTCTTTGGAAAAGCCAGCCAATTGTATGATGTTGCATCGATTATTGGGGTCCGTAAACAGTCTTTCCCAGCTCTCTACATCTTCTTTTCCGAAAGGGTTCATATCAATAAAGGGTTGAATCTTATTAATCACTGTAGCAATTGAAGTAGCAACTGGTCCACCACTATCTCGAAGCCCATCTAACTTATCCATCAGTTTGTAGAAATCAAATCTTTCATGATATTGTTCAATGCCCTCGCGAATGGCATTATACAGAGCTGATTTTTGCTGATCACCCAGGTTATATACACTGGCAAATACGCCACTAACCCGATCGGCAGTATTAGACGGTTTTTCTTCTAATACAATATTATCAATGTAATCGCTCTGCTGTCGAAAAGGATTTATCGGAAGGGGTTCTTTTCGGATAATATGCTGCTTGGGATTCAGTTTTTCAATAATAATCGGTTCCAATTGTTTTGTGGTAAACCCATTAGTGTAATCAACGATCAGGCTGTTTTGCTTATTCTTGGCCAATTCCCATAGCAAAGCCTGAATAGTGTAAGTCTTTCCGGTACCTGAAGCGCCAAATACCAAGATGTGACGATTTGGCAGGTCGGAGTGCCCGAACTCCCAGTAAACCTCGCGGGTGGTGCCAATTACATTTCCCAGTAGTATTCTCTTTGGTATTTGTGCCATTGCAACCTTATCTCCAGAAGCAACCGTCTTACCTGATAATACGACCTGATGGTTGTCGTTCTCTCCATCTTGTGGTTGGCTTGCTTGGCTCCCCTTGTCCATTTCCCCATCTGCCTTTTGCTTTGCATCATTTATATCGGTATCTTTATCTGTACGGCAGAAATTATACTCTAGTTTTGTTCCGCTATCTAACAATTCTCCTGCAGCATTCTCCAGGCATGCTTTTTTGATAAAATATTTTCCCGCAACTACTACCGGAATATTAATTTCCTGTCCATCCAGGCTAAAATTCCAGTCTGCAGCTGTACTTAAAGTATCACTATCAAAATCGGTCCAAATGGCCAGCACTGACGCTTGCCAGGTTATATCAAAGTAACCTTCGCTCAAGTGTTCTAACGCCATAAGGGTATCAGGATACCTATCCCTAGTGGTTTCGCCCTTACTGGCAATCAAACGATGGAGTTGCATCCACCAGTAACGCTGGTCGGGTTTGTCCTCTAGCCCCAACGGTTTTTTCACTTTATGCGGGCTAAAACACGGAACAAGTTTTTTAAGGCCATTCTCCAGCTGTTGACGCGCCTTTTCCAAATGCCCTTCGTTTTGTTGAGCAAGCTTGCATTCAATGAGCTGCGCGTCCACCTGTAAATACCTATCAACAACCCTGGCGTGCAAACGCAAAAGGTCTGGTCTCTTTCCATCTTCCATGTCGTCAAACCAATGGGGGAAAGCATCCAAAGAAACCATTACATCACAGAATACGTTGGAATCACGTTTTAATAATTTTCTTGCCAATGCGTTGGCAATAAACTCCCGAACAAACCGTTGAGGGCCCGTTGCTTTAACCAATGATAGTCCTGCTATGTTGGCAGCTTCTTGAACAAGGTTGTCAGCCACTTGATTGGCAATATTGATATCTAGGGGATTAAACAGCGTTGAAAGCTCATTGCTGATCCGTTTTTTAATATCCACCATTGAGAACTGTTCAGTCGATATTGTATAATTGTTTTCACCGCGTGGCCCAACCCCTGTGCCAAATCCGATAATGTCCCTGTTATGCTGGCTAATCCCGGTTTTCTTTAAAAGCAACGGTTCATCAACTGAGGGGTCTATACATACTACCCATCCACTGTGGCTATGGGCAGCATCAATAATTTCAATCCACGGTTTGAAGTCGCTCCTGCTCACTACTGCGTGATTCTTTATTTGCACAATACCTTTATTTTTCAGTCGGACCATTAATTCTGCATGCAATGAACAAAGCCTAAACCGTTGATTACTTAAGACCCTTTCCCGTTTAAAATCCTGACCTCCTCCACTTTTCCGGCAAGATACTTTTTCTAAGATGGGAAACTTGCGGTAATCATTTTTTTGATATGAAACCTCACCGATTGGCTCAAAGTTGCTTGCTTCGGAATCAACAAATTCCGTAAATATCATCAGGTCCATTTCTGTTTCTTGCAAAAGCCTTTTAAACTGTTCATATTTATTGGAGCGGGATATGACCCGGTGGGAAATGGATAATAAACAGTTTTTATAATGACTCATACTGCTTGAGAATTCAGCTTGTTGCCAGCGGTTTTTCCAGGCGTTTAACCAGCGCATTACGGTTGTGTCATCGCCGCTGTCGGAAAAGAGTATTAAGTGCAAGAAATACTGTTTTTCATCATTCTTAAGCCATCCGGAGAGAAAGCTGTCCAATCCGGTGATAAGAGGCTGTATCTCCTTGCCGCAGTATGCGCCGACCGTAATACCATCTCGGGCAAATTCATGAAGATTAAGGTAATCTTGACATACTTGTTTGATTAATGCAGAGGTCCGGGTTATGCGAAAAAGCTCCGTATCTGTTATTTCTTCGTCTTCATCCTCGTAGTCCATTAAAAGTCGGCTATTTAACATGGAGGTAGTTTCATTACATTTTCCGACAAGATGTATGTAGCCAAAATTCGCGGTATTGGTATTAAGTTTAAGATCATAGTTGCTCAAAATTCCAAGCAGAGGCCAGCGGATTGTGGCCAAATCCACCAACCGATCCCAGTGTTTTTCTGCAAACAATTTATCGCCGGCTTCTTTTAAAGCTTGAACAATATAATAGCAGAAACTGTCACATAAATAAGTGTATTGATGCAAAATCATTTCTAACAAGGCGGGGTGCAGAGGCGTGACGATCCCTGCTTCCAGGTAAGTATCCCATATCCAATTATCATCCCCGACATAATTACTGCTAACAAACATGAATGTTTTAAGTAGTATCGGCCCGAAAATGCTGCTATTGGCATGCTCCAAATAGGCTTTGTAGGCGGAAGCGAGTTCGTCTTGCAAGTTGCTGAAACGATTTTCTAAGGCTGAATAAAACCCCTGCTGCCAGACTTCATTAAGAAATCGCTGATAACTTAGCGAGAGTTTTTGGAGAGAAGGAAAGACCACATCGTTATTAACCACCCCTTCTGTATTGATAAGGTCGATTATCCGGCAATCATTGGTTTTCAGCGCTGCTTCCAGTAAGCGAATGCATTCTTCTTCATCCCGTGCCATGAATATTTCCGGCAGATAGGGTATGGCATATGCAGGCAACACATTTCTACTATGCTTATATTCATCAAATGCCCATCGATAAAGGTGAAACAGCAAGCGAAGCGGATGGTTTTCCGGTATGACCCACTGGAATTCTTTTACGAACCGCGTCCCGTCAGAATCATTAAGCACAACTTCAAACCGGAGAAAAGGTTCGGCTGTGCGTGTCTTCTCAAAGTTATTTGGTCCCGGCAGGAGTTCACACTTCAGATCAATGGCCTCTTCATCATTAACTAAACATATACGCAATTTGTTCTTAAGGTATTCATTGATACCGCCCATTGTGACCCGGAGGAAAAGGGAGGCATCCTCATGTTCGTCGTTTTCCCCCGAAGCATTGAAATCATGCTTGAA
Organism: Peptococcaceae bacterium; assembly: GCA_024655825.1. Taxonomy (NCBI): domain Bacteria; kingdom Bacillati; phylum Bacillota; class Clostridia; order Eubacteriales; family Peptococcaceae; species Peptococcaceae bacterium. The sequence goes on from JANLFJ010000001.1 coordinate 128,317, forward strand.
AAGGAGGCTGTGTAAATAGATGCTCTCCAGCGTCTCCGGTATAAAACTTCCTTTTATTTTGCTCTCATTTTTATGCTCCTTTAGAGTTAACCACAAAGCCCGCAAAAACACCTCGGGCGGTACCCCTGTCAGCTTCGTAACCTTTGTTGGTCTTTCTTTTGATTCGGTTTTTTTAGGCTTATACCCGAGTATTTTTTCATATAGGAAAATGAAATCTGTCTTGTATAGCCTTTCTTTGGCAGGTTCTGACCGGTTGTTGATATAGTCTAGTAACGCATCTAACAGTTCGTCCAAAGATTGGAAAGGACCAAGCTCATGAGATTCCGGTTCGGGTTTATTGGTGTCTTCTTTTAGTTTAGAAAGCTTCTGCACAATTTTTTCGCGTTCTTTTGAATCCAAAAACATGCTATAATTGAAAAATTCCAGAGCAGGAACAATGAAACGGCGGAAATCCCGCTTCTTAGCCACTTGTTCTAAGCCTGGCATGCAAGGAAGCTTAAAAAACGCCAGATTTTCAAGAATTAACCGGTAAGCGTCCCTTCCATTTGAAATCCCGCTGAAATCAATTGATTCCAGATAGTGGCTGATTCCAATAAGATCAGATAGCCCGTATTCGTATAGTGAAGCCAATAAATCTCCAATGGCTTGAAGATGGGTCTTGCTATCATCAAGGTTTATCCAGTCTTTCAAGGCCGCGTTTACCCATGTAATAAAAGATTTATTTAAACAGATTTCCCAGACTGCGGTTTGATCAAGGCGGAAAAAATCTGACAAACTCGCCTGATCATCGATGTCTTCATAACCGGCCATAACAATAAGCAAATTATCATCTTCAGGGTTTCTAATCTGGTTGCGGAAACTCGTGAGGTTGTTTCCCCAGTTGTACCACCCTTTATTGCATATACTTTGGAAATGGCTAAGATCTTGCGGATTATTATTCTCCTGCCACTTCTGTCCTAAGCGGTATGCAACGGCATAGCTCAACAAAATCCGTGGTTCAACTATTTTGTTGACTTTTTCCTCTAAATCAACGCCTATTGACCACAAAAGAACGGAAGGATATGACGGCAAGACATACCTATACATGCCGCTCCTCCGAATGGCCGATTCTACAATATAATCCGAAATTGTATTTGCCAGGTGTTTCATATCCTGTTATCCCCCAAGTGTTTATTGCTCGAAATAAAAGGATTGCGCACGATTGACCAGTAATCCGAAAGTTGGGTTAAAAAACCTCCTGTTTGAAGCATATCATTCAGTACCATTTTTTGTGTAACATTCAATGGAGGTAGTCCACTCCACTGGAGGGCATCTTCCAGTTGCTCTCCCTCCACCGCAATTCCGTAATGGAGATATAACCGGTCTAAAAAATCTTTGTAAGTAATCCGTTCTCCCGGCTGTAAAAGGGCTACGACCAGATAACGCAATAGTCCTTGGGTCATCACAAAACGAACACCGCGTGTTCCTTTATAAGGAATGATAATCCCCAACTTTTTACCTAAGGATATTAATAGCTTAAATGCATATCTGCTTTCAGCTTCTTTATATAACTCACTCTTTGTTTTATTGGCGCTTCTTTTCGCATTTTCTTGTAAATCTTCGTTCCATAAAGATTTTTGGATTAAAACCTGGATGGCCTGGAGATTATGTTGGGACAAATTGCGCTGTTGCGTGGTCGGATTAGCTACGGTAAATATCCATGAATAACCAAGGGGGCATTTACATTTATTAGATATTCCGGCATATCTGACACTTTGGGCACAAATACTCCGCAAAACCTGTAAAACGCACCCCGTCATAAACAAGTTCAAGCGTTCAGTAGGATCAAGTGTAGAATCCATTAGGCGCTTCAATTCCACTGCAAAAAGGTAGCCCTCAGGCCAGCTGTCCTCCGGACACCACTCGCATTCAATCATTTGTTTCTTTTCATTTTTATTTGTTTTATTTGTCATACGATGTGTTTCAATATCAAGGTTTTCTATGAAATCTACCAATTTGTCAAAAGGACTAGGCAGCACTCCATTCAACCGTGATAATCCTTGGCATAGATCCTGGTAAAGTTGTTGTATATCCGCTTCAGTTGGCGGAAACTCGTATTGGCTAGCCATATCATGAAGTTTTGCCTCATCGGTACGGAACACGTTACACAATTGCAGATAAAGCAATTCGCCGCCGCGAGCCATAAAATCTCTTTTGTTTGTACTGTAATAAAATATAAATCTATCATTAGTTGAAATCGTAGAAAACCAATCATCTGGAGCACAATTCTTAGCTTTGGATTCGTTCCATATTGTTTCCTTAGTTAATAAGCTGGCCGAGATTGGATAAAACGCCTGGGCACACCATGCTCTGTTTAACCCGGCTCCTTGAAAACCCCGCAGAAACTCTTGCAGGCATTCGATCACTTCTTGAGTGCGCTCTTGATTACTCCGGATACTATTATTAAGCAAATCAATTAGCTCTTTAAAATGCTGTTTATGAACTTCGTGGCGGCCGTCGATTCGGCTAGCCCCAAGAAAAGCAAAAAGTTTAAGGTTCAGTTTTATAGGTGGCTTGTATTTTAGTGGCAGATTCACAGGCCAATTATCCAGTTCCTCTCTGGTTGGTAACGGGCTGTTTACAAGGTTTTTGCCAATCCACTTTGGGCTAAAGACTACTGATAAAAACTCGGCGGCATATTCAAGAATGGTTTGCTCTTTAATAAAACGGTGCCCATACAGGCGTATGGCTGGATTGTAATCCTCAGATACATCTATTTTTGGAAACGGCTGAGGCAATGGACTCATCTATAACACCTCCAAATAATCATCGCTGACGCGTATTTTTAGAACTTGAAAACTGCGATCCGCTTTAATTTGAAGTATCTGCAAATACTCGGGCGAATAATCACTAGCTTCATCATTAAGCAACTGTGCCTTAAATTGCTCAAGACGATCAATATAGCCAGCCGTTAATTCTTCTACTACCTCTCCTTTGTATCTTTGCGTTACATAATCCATAAATGGTAAGTCCAAAGCGATTTCAATATTGCTGTTTTTGTATTTGAGGACGAGAATACGGCTTGTAACCTTATCCAAGGAGTAATTGACCTCGGTTTTTAATGTGAAATCCTCTGACCTGAATCGTTTTAGTATTAGCTGGTTGCTTTGGCCGCCTTTCTTTAAATTTAAAGTCACATAGAGATCATGGTTTTGAGGTTTGCTTTCAAGCAGCCGTTGACCGATAAAATACTCTTGCAGCACATGTAAAATTTGCCGGCGATATTGTTCCTCTTGAAATTCTGAGATAAACTCCTCTTTGTCTATTAATTGCAAGTATTTAAGTAAAAACGGAGATTGCAAAAACTCACAAATATATGCTTGTCCGACGAAATCCTTTAAGGGCGCAAAGAAATATATCAGACGGCGAATTTGGCGCCGAATCGCCCTATCCTGATTTGGCTGGTTCCTCAAGGTAGAATAAATCGATTTTGAAATTCCGTTAAAGAAGGTGGCTGTTGTATCTGACTTCCAGATCGCTCTCTCCATATTAGGAACAAGTTTTCTACCAAAGCCGGCTTTTTGAATGGCCTGGACAGCATTCAATTGCTTAGCTGTGGGGATTACAGTCTGTCCGTCATCGCCAAAAAAGAGATTGAAAAACTTAAATTCATTCAATCGCTCTGCTCGAGCTATTTCAGACATATCATGCACAGCTTCGCAGTTAAGACCGCCGGTAACGGCATAAGCCAAATGACCTATCATTTGCCGCATCGTCAGACGGTCTCCGTATTCATAGATTCGCCGGTATGAGAGCCTTATTCGTTCGAATACTATTTCCTTGTTCTCTTGAAGCAGTTTTACGTTCTGATAGATAGGACATTGAGAGCTTACCGGGCAAGAAACCCATTTCTTCCAATTGTCTATATGTAGTATTCGTTCAAAAACCTTTATCGCCGGATCAATGCTATTGACACGTCCCAGATTGATAACTATCAAATTACCATTCTCAATATAATATGGGTGTTCTGCTTCTAATGCTTTAAGCAAGTTGCTGAGTTCATATGCAGGAAATTTTTTCTTTAGACTGTCTAGGTTGTTGATAAATATACCCGTATTAGTTACAACAAGATACCGTTTATTCTGATTTGCCGCTATTTCTTCGAAAACAGGAACCCGTTCGTTTTGCTCCAATTCACTCATATCTTTAATGATGATAAGAGACTGATCTGCGATTTCTTCGCGTTTTTGCAAAGGGCGAAACTCCCCAGTCAGTCGTTTGTGAATCTCGGCCGCGATGGTTGTTTTCCCATCTCCTGCATTACCGGTCAATATAACATTATGATTCTGTTCAAAAAGTTCCTTAAAAATGGTTTCCGTAATAGGATTCTCCACATGGATTCGTTCATAGTTTTCGTTGCCTATTTGTGATTCCGCCGTAGAGTTCTCGTTGCCGGCCGATGTATTAGATAATGTATTCAGGTATGAGACAAAAGGATTTCCCACCCCTTCTATCAATTCTTCTGTCTCAATAACCGGTTTTGCTGATACTTCGGCCTTATCGGTAAAAGCTTTTCGGGATTCTTCGATGTTGACTTCACCTGGAATTTCTAAAGGAGATTCGGATTCTTGCTTAAAGGCATGATTAAATGAGTCGCGCATCTCATCGATAGTGGAAAAGCGTTGTTCTTTCATGGTTGCTACCGCTTTTACCAGCCATTTGAGCAGGTTATTATTCGGCATCTTTGTTATTTCTTGAGGGTTAGGTTGGTCACCCACTGACGGCTGTGGATAGGGCTTTTCGCCACACAGCCATTCCCATAGACTTACCCCTAATGCAAATAAGTCTCCATCAAAACTGTATTCCATGTCTGTTCCCCTGATATTGTCCGGAGGGATATAGCCAACAGTGCCTTGAAACAAATCTATTCTCGGTTCACCGGCAATGCCGAAATCAATTAAAACAGCCTTATTGTCCGGAGTAATGATTATATTGTCGGGTTTGATATCGCTGTGAAGAAATGGTTTGGCATTGCCATTTTGATCCCGGTGTTTATGCAAAGATGCTATGCCCTCCATAAGACAGCGCGCTACAGTTAAGAATGTTTCGATATCCGGCCTTTTTTTCTGTTCTATCCATTTTCGCATTGTTTCTCCCTTGATATAATCAAGGGCTAAAAAATATCGCTCTTTATTCCAGTAGCCTATTTTGTTTTCGCAAGGAACTATATATGGAGACTGGATACTGGATGTTATCTCAGCTTCACGGTAGATCCTTTCCCGAGGGACTTCCTTGTTAAATAGTTTTATTACTACCAATTTGGAAGGGTAGGTTTCTGCTTTATAAAGTTGGGTTTTATCACCCTCTCCAATGAGTTCAAGAATTTCATACATGTCATGTTGATTGCCTTTTTCAAGATGGGGGTTGATAGTCCCTACGGCCATAATATCTCTTGCATTTTCCAACGGAGAAGTAAAGGCGGACAATATTCTTTCGATATCTTTTAATCTTTGCGCACGTTCTCCTCGAACCATTGCTTCAATAACATTTATCGTTTCTTCCGGGACATTTTTATTACGCAATCGAGCAATGCTCCGCTCGGACAAAATCCCTCCTTGAGCAATGAACGACCTTGTCGTTTTAAAAGGGCGTTCCCCTGTCAGCAGTTCGTAAGCAATAATGCCCAAGCCAAAGAAATCCGTTCCTTCATCAATATCTTGACCGTCCAATACCTCCGGCGCAATATAGCCATCATCTTCCAACTTTGAACTATCTGCAATAACGGTTATATGGTTGTCTTCTATCTGGTAAGCGAGGTCAAAGTTTAACAGTTTGGGAATATTGTTTAAAATGAGAATATTATCCGGTTTCACCGCCCGGTGTATAATATCGGCTTGATGGGCTTGATTTAGTCCCAAGGCAATCCCACGACAGATTTCAAATACCAGTTTGAGCGGAAGATTGCCGCCATTTTTATGAATAAAATCGCGCAGTGTTCCTGTTTCCGACCATTCCGACCCTTCAATAATATCGCCATCCTCGTTCTTAAATATCCATACCTTGTGAATATTAGGATGAGTGCTTATTTTTGAGACAGAATCAAGAGTATTATATGCTTTCTTATAAAAGCGTTGACGTTCAGTCTCAGAAAGGTTGTCCTGCGGTCGAAATACGCGAAAACGATGTAGACTTTTTGCACGTGAATCTATGGGGCGAGCAAGTAATTCAATGAAATCATGTTTCTGTGAAATATATTCCACCGTATCATAGCCTGGGACAGTGTATTTAATATTCTTTTTAGGCACTTGGAGATTCTTGAGGTAAGTTACAATAGCCGCAATCTTATTATCATCGAGAATTCTCAAAGAAGTCGATTCTTTTTTCTTTAGATATATTAATAGATCTTCAACAGAGGCAAAGGTTGGATTATGAAGGTTATTCTCGACGACGTTAATCGGCATATCAGCTCCTTCAACTATAGCCTCATGGTTGGTCAGGACAACCACTGATTCTATCCACAAGTCCGGGTAAGTACGAAAATGATGCTGATACAAACCCTTCAATATTTTACATTTAAAGGAATTATTCTTGTGGGGATCATTCCGATGCTGTGTTTCATTAATAATCCAGCGATAAGGGGCGATTTGGATCTTCCCGGACCAGTGTTTCAATTCCAATACATAAATACCCGAATGCGCCACTAGTATCGCATCATATTCGTAGTAGTTGTTAGATTGAATGTCGTATAAAACCAAGTTATTTATTATTCTGCCGATATTTTGAACTGTTGCCGCTTTATTTATTAATTCAATTGCTGCTTGCTCATGGGTAAATAAACTACCTTCTTGAACCATGCCATTAGTATTGTTTGCGCTCTGATATTTATATTGATTATTAACATGACTTAATAATGCATAGATATCTTCTTCTAATTGATTCCTTTTTATTGGATCAATCATAATATTATACATTTTATTATCCATATAAGCGTAGTTAACTGTTTCGAGCAATCGTTTTCTTGTCATCCTAGAATTAGCATATTGACAATATAAATTTTCTGCTTCTTCTTTAATATTTAAATACCAAAAGCCATCCCTTTGTAAATGATAAAAAGGATATTCAAGCATTTTTCGGTAGTTGGGATAATGTGGAAACAAATCATTAAAGATCTTAATAAAAATTGGTTCTAATTCATAAAAAGAAAATCTATTCTCATGAACCGGATTATTTTTAAAAATTGTAATAAGTGCAAGCAATAGTATATATTTATGGGGAGAAATATCACTCCCCCGTTTTAATATATTTAGCTTAATTGATATATTTTTTGTTTCTAGTTTTTTTGAATATGCATTAGACATGGTGTTCACCTCGCTTTCAAGAATATTTCAACATATCCCTTTTAATATATAAGACAATCTATTATTACTTAATTCAAATTCTACTTTGTTCTTATTATAATATTTATCCAAATTCCTTAAAAATAAAGGACCTTCTCTATTTATACCTCTCCATGTATATACCCTCCCATCTGCATGGTTTTCCTCATAGTAACAAGCTTTATTAAATAAATCTTCATGATGCACTCTTAATCCTTTCCATTCATCATCTGTCTGAAAGAAACAGAAATAACAACCGGATCGTTTTCGCCAATTATAATAATCCGGAAGGCCCAATCCAGAGTTTAAAAGAATACTTATTACATCTTTAAGGGTAATATTATCTTTAATGAAGGGATAATTTGGTATTATATTACCTTTTGAACCTTGATAACCCTTTCTTCTCTCATCAGCTCTTATTGCAATATAGCTATACGTCAAATCGTTTCCGATATATTCTTCATATGGCTTAAGTTTTAGTTGCCTTGTACACCATCTATTTTGTGGAGACGGTAGGACTCCTTTGTAGTATTTTAGCCAATAATCAAAACCTCTTTCTGAACTAATTATTTTTATTTCGATATTCAATATCGCCCGAATCCTATTTAGGTATTCGTATGTCTCGGGAAGCTCACAACCGCTGTCAGTGAAAACATATTCAATATCTAAATTTGGATATTTTTCACGCATATAGACGGCTAAGGCCGCGCTGTCTTTTCCTCCGGACAATGCCAGAATATGACGCTCTTTTTGTTTATGGGTTTTATTTTTCATTAGCATGAGTCTCACCCTTAATCAATTCTTCGGCAAGCGCCAAGAAAACTGCTCTTGCTTTATCTCGCGGCATCGCCAGAATATCTTTGACTGTTTTATTTACAATTCCATCATCTAATCTAGCATGAAATATCTCTCTTCTGGTGGTGCCATCCGGGGCCATTAGACTGAAAAGCCTAGCTTCTTTCAAGACTCGGAGACCATTTAATGAGGCTAAAATCTCTAATTGCCCAATGCGATTTGCATAATCGCGCAATTTAGTGGTATAAACGTGGAAATCCTGGTCATTCCATGAGTCCATTGGTTTTTTAACGACTATTCCTGCAATGCCTCGCAACCAATCATCCAAACTTACATATTCACGAACCATCGCCTGGAGGACGGCCTTTAATTCACTTTCGTCGCAGATTTCCAACAAAGGTCTAAGTCGAGATACTAAGTCATTATACATTGCGCGTAGGTCTGGATAAGCGAAGACCTTAAGCGTCGCTGTTTGGACTTCTTGATTCAAAACTGAATAAGCTTCAGCCAATTCGTGCAGAACAGACCGCAAGCGGTGTTGCAATTCTTCACGCCAGATGTTTTTGTTAGCAGGGTCCTTTATGTTTATACCAAGCGCTCGAGGCAAATCTTCAAAAAGCAGTTCTATGGGTTCAATCGCGTTCTGAATAACAAATCGTGTTTCTTGGGCTGCCAAAGATACTTTCCTGGTATTTTTCGAATAGTCCGGTAGGTTATTGATAAATTTTAACAGAGGCCCAATAACGCCCAACATGGAAATGTTGCGGAGCCCTTCTTTGTCTCCAAGTTGCGCCTCATCCAATATTTTGCGATATACGTTAAATACTTCTTGTTCCACCTGGTTGGATAGAAAGCGTTTTAAGGTAAATAAATCAGGTCGTTTAATCATTAATGCAATATCGGAGCCATTCAGGTAAGGCTTATAACTCCCTTCTTGAAACACCGCTATTTCATCAGATTTAACCGTTAAGAATAAAGAAATATATATCGGAATAGGTCCTTGTCTCATGCCAAAGGGTGGTTCCTGCAAAATGCGGATAATCTCGGCAACACGGATTCCTTTTTGGCCGGATTTGTTGATATGTTCCTCAATGGTCTTCCATAATTGCTGGAGATTGGGATCCTTTCCTTCTAAAGATAAAACCCAAGCATTATTTTCATTCTTAAATGAATGCAGTCCTTCTGCCAGCAACAGCGATCGATAGATAGCCACCTCCGGGCCGAATCCTTGTAATCCGAATCGTTCTTTTTTACTGTGGGCCACCATCGCTTCAATTAATACACGGCGAGCTAAAGCGGCAGCGCTTGATAAATTGTCATAACTTATCATCTCATTGCCAATCCGTGGACTTTTATGATAACACCGATCACAGAGCTTTGATAATTCTAATGAAAGTTGCCTGGCACTTGAGATTTCTACCTCTTCCCCACCCGAAAACCATTTAACTTCCTGTAGACCTGGTGAGTATAGCTGCTGAATATATTGCCGGAATTGTTGCTCCGCTGCTTTTATACGGAATTGAAGCTCTTTGCGCGCTACACCGTCCCTTTCTAGTTCGGAAGATTCCTCCAACACTGAGCGTGCAGCGACTACTTCCGCTGCAAGTTCATATAAGGAAGACTGCTTTGAGGTATAAGCAACAAGAAGAGGCCTGTTATCTTGACACTTTGATGGTATATATGGAGGTTCATCCTGAATCCCGAAACTGTAAACAAAAAGCCCATCGAAACCCTTTTGCGGGACCAAGCTGGAAGAAAGCTCGTCTACATGCAACCAGCGTCGTTCGAATTGCCTAATGGTACCTGTTTTATAAGCATGACGGGAAGCAATAACCGGGGAAAGAGGCAAATAGGTTTGGAGAATTTTTGAAAGAGAGGTGAGAGCCAGTTTATCCTTTCTTTCGTGAATAGCAGTATTAATGTCAAAATCAGAGCCTTCCCATAACCTATACTCTCCTGCATATTCCCTGTATATTAGCTTGCCTCTTTCCGTAATTCTCCTAATAGATTCTTCACTTTTACTATAATCTTCACCATAGGAGTAGTAAATAATATCGGCAATATTCTCGAACGTGGCTTTAATATCCAAAGAACCACTAAGCAAATTTAGAATTCCAATATTTTTAAGGATTGCACGATCCAAGTCGGTTAAAGACCCAATGCTTTGTATAATGTCCTGTATCTCAATCAATCGCTGTGATTCGGCTCTGTGCAGAAAAATACCGGTGCTTACGCTGAAGAAATAGTCATAGAGGTAATCTAAGCCAATGGCCGGTAAACAACTTGTTTCTTGCCGTTCGCGCGCCAGATAAGCAGGTAGCGCATGCTGATCGCCGCTACAGAGAAATGCTAATAAAGTCCTGTCATTTTGTGCAAATCGGCGGCAAAGCTCACATAAAACTATGGCTGTTAACGGATGCAAGGGATATATACTAACAATTTTATCCAGACTAAATCCTTGTTCTTTTCCTATTGGCGTCTTGTGGATATAGTTATGAACTTCTGTCGCCCAAGCCTGAATCCGCTTTTTTTTATCTTCGTCAGAAGTCTGTTTCAGGGCTTTACTCATCAGATTAATCATGTGAGTATTAGATTCAATGAAAGAAATGTCTTCAAAACGCCCCTGAATTTTGCTCCATTCTCGTCTTTGAACCGTGGACAGTCCAACAATATATTCATCGAAGGCTTGGTGCAGGCAAACCCAGAGATATACGGATTCCATCTCCGCCAACTGCTGTAATATGAAAATATCGCCTTTATTGTGGTGATGAGAAAGATAATCCAAATTCTTGCCAAACTCATCAATCACGATAATTAATGATTTATCTGTAATGCTCTTTATCTGGTTAACAATCGATAAAAGCTGGTTCGAATCTATAATCTTTTGGTTGATTATTTTATGCAATTGATGTTCAATTCGTTCCTTTTGGGGAAAGCTGGCGATAGATATGGCGTGTTGTATGCCACGAGCCAAGGTGAGGTTTAGTGGTTCATAAGCCGCCGTAACAGGAATTTGAAAAAAACCTTTATTAAGCGCTAATGATTTCGCCAAACGTTTAGCAATTCCGCAATCAGCTTTTGTTAATACTTCCCAGGAAATTTTAGTCGCGCTTTGCGATGGATTGCCGGTTATCGCCAATAAGAAATTGATAAAAGCTGATTTTCCTATTCCATATGGTCCCGTTAAAGACCAGGCCGAAATCTTTTCTCCTTCAAGGGCGCTTATAAAACGTTTGATGATCTCCAGCGTTTTATCGCTGACCTGGTATTTGTGAATCAGCTCTACTCGTTGGCTGTCCCTTTCTATCCTGACTGAACGCGCACTGTTCATGTCAGGGCAGACATAATCAGATAGTTTCATTAAATATCACTGCTCCGAATAATATTTTTCTAACGCTTCCCAGTAAAGGTCTTCCGGTTCTCTTTCGATATGCAACTGTATAGAGCCAATAACGCTCACCAAGGAAACCCCAGTTATTTTTTTGATAGCCTGGTCCAAGTATGAACCGACCATGCTTTCCGATAATTTAAATGCAGCTCCTGGAGAATTAAAGTCATATGTCAAACGTTGTAAAGAAATTGTCCGTTGTCCGTTAGCATAGAATTGCATATATGAAAAACATGCAGCCGCAAATATTAAATCGGGAAGGCTTTGTTTTTCACGCATATTAAACATTACAGAATTGTTGGCCTCAGCTTTTTGTATAAGGCCTAGTTGTGTAAACGGGCAATAAATCTCTGAGTCTTTTTGCTCTTCGTCCAAATACATTCTTATAATACAGGAAGCATCCTTTGCAAAGGCTGTTGCAGAAAGGTTGGACATCCGTTCGTATTTTTGGGCCTCAGTGGCCAAGGCCTTACTAAGAAGGTTATTATCAAAGCTCAATAAATTTGGTTTATTGAAGGCGAAACACCAGTTAATTGCTTCTAAAGTTGGCACAAAGAGCTGCCAATGGAGTAACCATAATGAGGCTAAATCCTCTAAAAACGGGTCCCATCCTTCATCACTAAAAAGCTTGTCCCCTAATTTGGTGGTTTCATAATTTGGGTTAATTAATTTAAAAGCTAAACACCAATAACGTATCGACTGTACCATATTCTTACCTACGCCGAGTCGCTCTATTGCATCTTCAGCTTTAAACGCATTACTATCAGCGCGTATGGCATCGTATCCTTTTTTTAACCAGCCATAACGGGGAGTAAAGGTTTCATGCCGGCCAAGATTGCCCTTTTCAATATATTCCTTATAATTTAGCGTCTCTGTCAGCATCAGTAATTTGCTCCTTGCTTTTTATTAATTCGATTCTATCATAATTAATTCTATAAATTATTTCGACATGATCTTGTTAATTCCTGTAAAATTGATGAGAAATCTACCATCTTGATTTAAAAAAATGAGAACCCCTGACTATGCGACGCGGGTTTTTCATTTTAAACGTAAATTTTATCTTAATACAGCGCCACCTCCTTGACCGGATCCGGGGAACCGGGATAATGACGATTGGATAAAAACAGCCGTTCGCACAAATAATAAGCCTGTCAATAAGTTTAAATCCCAGTTAGCGGAGGTTGCGCGATGATGCTCAAAAAAAAGGCCCGCATAATCACCGGCCTTGTCCTGATTCTTTTCTTTACGGGCGGGGTACTGCAGGACATGTTCAACTTATCCAAGGCCGCCCGTGGTGAGAGGGGAACCGTTTCCAGCAACGATGTCTGGGTCCTGTCGAAAATAATCGCCGGGGAAGCGCGCGGCGAACCGTTTGTCGGGCAGGTTGCGGTAGGAGCGGTGGTGGTCAACAGGGTAAAGAACCCTAATTTCCCGAATTCCGTATACGGGGTCGTTTTCGAGCCGGGAGCATTCACGGCTGTTTCCGACGGCCAGTACTACAGGCCGCCCACAAGCTCTGCGATAAAAGCGGCCCGGGCAGCTATCAACGGCTGGGATCCCAGCGGGGGCGCGCTCTATTACTGGAACCCGGCCACAGCGACTTCCGGCTGGATCTGGACCAGGAGGATAATCACCCGGATCGGAAAACACCTTTTCGGCCGTTGATAAAGGAGGGCAAAAACCACTATGAAAAAATGGCGTAGCATGCTCATACCCGGCTTGCTGGTAGCAGCCCTGCTGGTTACGGGCGCCTGGGGCTACGGCGAGTACAGGACTAGGCAGCACCTGCAAAACAGGGCGGAAAGCCAGTATCAAAAAGACGCTCTTGAGCTGTCCTGGCATTTGGACAATATTTCCGGGCAGCTGGCCCAGCTTATGGTTACATCTTCCAGGGAAAAGAACGTCATAGGCCTTGCGACGCTCTGGCGTGACGTATTTGCCGCCCAGTCCAGCATCGGCGGGCTGCCCCTGGCTTTCATCCCGCTTTCCAATACAGAAAAATTTCTTTCGGATGCTGGAGAAGCGGCCTTCGGCATACTGAAACGTGTTGTTCAGGGTGCCGGAGAGTTGACTAAAAAAGATAAAGAAATAATCGCCCAGCTTTACGACAGGTCGAAAACGCTTAAAGGCGATATGAACAAGCTGTCCGCCCGGGTGCTGGACAGGGACCTCAACTGGACGGAAGTGGAAACGGCCGCTGTTAATCAAAACAAAAAGCTGCAGGACAACACCATACTCGACGGTTTTGAATTAATGGAAAAAAAGATGGAAGAATACCCGGAACTGAATTTGGGCAAGGACCTTGACCCCGTCAAACCAGATACCAGGGTGGTCCGGGAGGATAAGAAAATAGACGTTGAGCAGGCCAAAAAGGCGGCCAGGGAATGGTGGTATTCCCCGGGCGATGAACACGCCGTGAAGGTTGTTTACCAGGGAGTCGGCGATATTCCCGAATATGGATTGGAAATCACACCTTCGCCGGGGGAAAACGAACCGGTTTACATCAGTGTGAGCAAACTTGACGGGACGGTTATCTGGGCCGTGAAGCCAAGGGCAATAAACGCGCCCGGCATCGACTTCAGTGAAGCGGAACGCAGGGCGTTGGCTTTTTTGCAAAAACGTGGTTTTGAAAACGTGGTTACTGTCAATGTGGCACAGGAGGACGACAGCGCGGTATATACTTTTGTGCCGCGGCAGGGCGAGGTCCTGCTTTATCCTGACCAGCTCAAGGTAATGGTGGCCCTGGATAACGGTGAAATAAACGGTTTTGAAGGCGCTTCCTATTACATGTATCACCGGGAAAGGACCCTGGAGGCGCCTGCCCTGAGCGAAAAAGACCTGCGTAAACTGATAAGTCCGAACCTGAAGGTCGAACTGGTCCGTCCCGCCCTGATCAGCAGCGGGCGGGGGATGGAAGTCTTGACCTGGGAGGTCAGGGGTTCCTATGAAAACGAGAAATTCGTCATATTTTATAATGCCCAAACCGGCAGCGAGGAGGAAATCACCAGGATTACGCCGCCTCCCAGGTTTACTTTTACCGTCGCCGGCTGAGCGTGTTACAGCGCCGTCCAAAAAGCGGCGTTTTTATTTTATTCATATATCCTTGGGCATGCGTTGACATGATAGTAATGTCCAACATATAATTGTGAAAAGGAAAAAACATTCAATTACCCTGGCTTTGGCGCTTGGTGTTTTTGCTTTTTTGGGGATACTTAGTGGTGGGTTAAAAGCCGGAGGAGGACATAAAGATGAGTATTATCGCTTCCATCAGGGAAAAAATTCGCCAAGAGGTTAAAAGCTCCCTTTTCAGGGCCCAGAAGGCAGGCCGGATTGTTTTCCAGGAGATGCCGGAATTTGTTGTAGAAGTGCCCAGGGACAAGTCTCACGGCGATTTTGCCGTTAATGCGGCGATGCTCCTGACAAAGGAAGCGAAAATGGCCCCCCGTGCTATTGCTCAGATAATCGTGGAGTTTTTGCGGGACGAAGACGGCTGGTTTGAAAAAGTGGAGGTGGCAGGTCCTGGTTTTATCAACTTTTTCCTGAACACTTCCTGGGTTTATGGAGTTTTGCCGATGGTTATAAAACAAGATGACAAGTACGGGTATTCCGATTTCGGGTCCGGCCGAAAAGTTCAGGTGGAGTTCGTCAGCGCCAACCCCACCGGGTTATTGCACATGGGCAACGCCAGGGGTGCGGCCCTGGGAGACACCCTGAGCAATATCCTGGAAGCGGCCGGCTATGAGGTAACCAGGGAATTCTACATAAACGACGCAGGCAACCAGATCGAAAACTTCGGCAAATCCCTTGAAGCTCGCTATCTCCAGCTATTAGGCGTTGATGCTCCCTTTCCCGAAGAAGGTTATCACGGGGAAGATATTATAGAAACCGTGAAAAACATCGCAGCCGAGATTAAGGATAAATACCTTGACCTTGACCCGGCGCTGCGCCGGGAGTTCTTAATCAAAAAGGCCCTGGAGGAGAAAATAAATTCGATAAAAAACGACCTGGCCAACTTCGGCGTGGAATACGATGTTTGGTTTAGCGAGCAGACCCTTCATGACAGCGGCGCAATTTCAAGAACGGTTGAAGAACTGAAGGAAAAAGGTTACATATATGAAAAGGGAGGTGCCCTGTGGTTTAAATCAACGCTTTTCGGCGACGAAAAAGACGAAGTTGTCGTTCGTTCCAACGGCGTGCCCACCTATTTCGCTGCCGATATAGCCTATCATAAGAACAAATTCGAAAGGGGTTTCGACCGGGTGATCGATATTTGGGGTGCCGATCATCACGGCCACGTCTCGCGCATGAAAGGCGCCATGAAGGCGCTCGGCTATAACCCCGACAACCTTCAGGTCATCCTCATGCAGCTTGTCCGCCTTTACCGGGGCGGCGAAATAGTGCGCATGTCCAAGCGGAGCGGCCAGTACATTACCCTTTCCGAGCTGGTGGAGGAAGTGGGCAAGGATGCTGCGCGCTATTATTTTGTAATGCGCAGTCCCGACAGCCACCTGGATTTTGATCTGGACCTGGCCAAAGAGGAATCGGCGGAAAACCCGGTTTATTACGTTCAGTACGCCCATGCCCGTATCAACAGCATTCTAAAGGCTTTTGCCGGGCAGATGCCCGGGGTTGACGAGGTGAATTTTAACTTGTTGACTGAGCCGTATGAAATAGAATTAATCCGCAAAATTGCGGATTTACCGGAGGAAATAACCGGCGCGGCCGTGAATATGGAACCTCACCGGATGACCCGTTATGCTCACGAACTGGCTTCGCTCTTCCACAGTTTTTACAACAGCTGCCGCGTCTTAACGGACGACGAGGAACTCAAAAAGGCGCGCCTTCTCCTGGTAGACGCCGTCCGCATAACCCTGCGCAATGTCCTTGGATTGATTGGGGTGAGCGCTCCTGTAAGGATGTAATTTTTACGATTCCTTAATCAAATAAAGTATTATTGTAAGCAGGATGGTGGATGTATTAACGAGAATAATAGGAAAGAATTACTTGATGCTTAGGTCGACCGAAGGGGTGGAAAATAAATGGAAGAATCCAGCTTGAATATTAATCCGAAGTTGTCAGAAGTGGACATTGCTTACCAGATTCTGAAAAGAAGCGGTTCGGGCAAGAGTTTTCGCGAGCTGATGCAGCAGGTTTGCGCCATTAAGGGGATAACTCCGGATAACCCCCAGTTGATGGCCGCATTTCATACACAGATTAACCTTGATAACCGTTTTACCTATCAGGGCCAGGGGAACTGGGGTTTAAAGGAATGGACACAGGCCAAGGTTGTACGCCGCAACATCTCTTACGCTGCCGCCGGCAGGCACGTTCCTTTTCGCCGCCGTTCCCTGCAGGACGAAGTCGAGCACGATGAGAACGAATACGGTGACGGTTTTGAGTTCATTCCTTCTGATGATGAAGAAGAATGGGAGGAATAAAGGGCCTGTCCGGAATAATACAAACCGTCAAGATAAATATTGAGAAAGCGTATAAAAAGGCAGGGATGCAAGGAAAAAAAGTGATAAGAGAATTTGACTGCAGGTAAGGGATAAGTATAGAATTTATTCGGCGTGTTTGTAGATCAGAAAAAGTCGCAGCACAGGAGGGGGAGAAATTGCCGGCCAAGTTCGTATTTGTTACGGGTGGAGTTGTATCGTCCCTGGGCAAGGGTATTACCGCCTCGTCCCTGGGAAGACTGCTGAAAAACCGGGGCCTGAAAATAGCCGTGCTCAAATTTGATCCGTATATCAACGTAGACCCCGGTACAATGAGTCCTTACCAGCATGGCGAAGTATTTGTCACTGAAGACGGCGTGGAAACAGACCTGGACCTGGGACATTACGAAAGGTTTATTGATATTAATGTCACCCGCTTGGCAAATGTTACCACGGGGCAGATTTACGGCTCGGTAATTGCCAGGGAAAGACGGGGAGACTACCTGGGCGGCACAGTTCAGGTGATTCCCCACATCACCAACGAGATTAAGGATGCAATTCACCGGGTTGCTCGGGAAAATGACCCCGATGTGGTCATAACTGAAATCGGCGGGACTGTCGGCGATATAGAATCGCTCCCGTTCCTCGAAGCAATCAGGCAGCTGAAGAGCGATTTAGGAAGGGATAACGTAATGTATATACACGTTACCCTTGTTCCTTACCTGAAAGCTGCCGGAGAAGCGAAAACAAAACCGACCCAGCACAGCGTAAAAGAACTGCGCAGCATCGGGATCCAGCCTGATGCCATTGTCTGCCGTTCCGAGAGGCCTCTTTCCAAGGAAATGGAAGAAAAGCTGGCCCTGTTCTGCGATATTGATAAGGAGGCCGTGATCCAGGCCGTCGACGCCGAATCAATTTACGAAGTTCCCCTTATTTTGAAATCGGAAGGTCTTGATGATATTGTCGTCGAACGTTTAGGCTTACAATGCGGGGAAGCCCAGCTGGACGAGTGGAAAGAAATAGTCAGGAAAATAAAAGAGCCCCGCGGTTGTATCAATGTGGCCCTGGTCGGTAAATATGTTGAGCTTCCCGATGCCTACATGAGCGTTTGCGAGGCCTTGCGTCATGCGGGAATAGCCCATAAGGTTTCGGTAAAGATAGACATGATTTATTCAGGCGACCTGGAGAACGGGGCAGATGTTCAACATTATCTCAAGGATGCCGACTGCGTGTTGGTTCCGGGGGGATTCGGAGACAGGGGCATCGAAGGAAAAATCAGGGCCATCAAGTACGCACGGGAAAACAAGCTGCCGTTTTTCGGGATATGTCTCGGCATGCAGCTGGCGGTGGTCGAATACGCCCGCAGCGTCGCCGGACTGGACGCCAACAGCTCCGAGTTCAACCTGCAAACGCCACATCCCGTCATTGACCTTCTGCCTGAACAAAAAAACATAACAGATATGGGAGGGACAATGAGGCTGGGGAGATACCTTTGCCGGCTCATTCCGGGCACAAAGGCGTACGCCGCTTATAACGAACCGGAAGTGAGCGAGCGCCACCGTCACCGTTTCGAGTTTAACAATGACTACCGGGAAATATTAGCACGGCACGGGATGGTAATCAGCGGGCTTTCACCCGACGGGCGCCTGGTGGAGATCATTGAACTGGCGGATCACCCCTGGTTTTTGGGCTGCCAGTTTCACCCGGAATTCAAGTCGCGGCCCAACAGGGCCCACCCGCTGTTTAAGGATTTTATTGGCGCGGCCGTAAAACAAAAAGGAATTCCCCTGATTTGATTAAAATCGCCTGGTGGGGCGATTTTAATTTTAAGCATGATTTTTATAAAATTATGAAATAAGTCCTGCATTTTGAGATAGCAGTATACATTTTGGAAGACATTGGTTAAAATAAGAATTGATATAAGCCCTAAGATAAACAACTAGCCAGGAGGGACCCGATGTATCGAGCGAGGCTGATTGGACCGCAGGAAAAGGAAGCCTTTAATAACTTCGTAGCGTACGCTCCCAAGGGACATATCCTGCAGTCCTATGAATGGGGGGAGATAAAAGGGCGGGGAGAATGGCAGCCTATCAGGCTTCTGGTGGAGGACAAAGAGGGGGTGCCGCGCGCAGCGGTTTCCATTTTAAAGCGGCGCATTCCACTGCTGGGAAAGGCCATTTTTTACGCGCCCCGGGGACCGGTGGGCGATGTTGAAGACTGGGAATTGATGGATTTCCTGTTTGCAGAAGTCAAAAAACTGGCTTCCCGGCACAGGGCCGTATTTTTAAAAATCGACCCGGATATTCCTGCCGGTCACCGGTCTTTTGGCGAATACCTTAAGTCAAGAAATTTTGTTGCCGGGGACAAAGGAGCCGGTTTCGAAGGTGTCCAGCCCAAATTTGTTTTTCGACTTGATTTGAGCCCTTCGCTAGAAGACCTTTTCCACCGTTTTCACCCCAAGACCCGCTATAACATACGGTTAGCCGAAAAAAAGGGAGTAGAGGTCCGCGATGACTGCACCAGGGAAGACCTGCCGGTATTTTACGAAATACTGAAAGAGACCACAGAACGCGACAGATTCCTTGTCCGTCCCTACCCGTATTTCCTTGATTTGTGGGATTATCTTACCCCCCCCGGGTACCTAAAACTATTTATGGCCTATTACGAAGGCAAAGCGATTGCCGGAACCCTGGCCTTTCTCTTTGGGGACAAGGCCTGGTATATCTACGGGGCTTCTTCCAACAGCCACCGGAACGTAATGCCCAACTACCTGCTGCAGTGGCGGATGATCCAATGGGCCAAGGAAAACGGCTGCCTGTTTTACGACTTCAGGGGCGTGCCGGGCAATCTCTCTGAAGACAACCCGCTTTACGGATTGTATCGCTTCAAGAAAGGCTTCAACGGGACATATACCGAATTTATCGGAGAGCACGACCTGGTATTTCTGCCTTGCCATTACAGGCTTTGGACGCGGCTCGAACCTCTCTATCAGAAAAACGTCAGGCGCCTGATTAACCTGAAAAAACGACTAAAAAAATAGGGGCGGTGAAACGATGGATTCTTTTTCGACTGTCCCGAAATGGGTGGAAATCGACCTTGAGGCCATAAGTCACAATTACTTCCAGCTGCGCCGGCTGGTGGGCAAGGACGTGAAGATACTTGGTGTAGTTAAGGCGGATGCCTACGGTCACGGCGCGGTTGAAGTCGCGCGAACCCTTGAGCAGCTGGGGATAGATATGCTGGGCGTCACTACCGTGGAAGAAGGCCGGCAGCTGAGAGAAGGAAGGATCAATGCGCCTGTTTTGGTTTTCGGACCGTTTCTGCCTGAAGAAGCACAGGCCGTTGCCGACCTGGAATTGACGGCGACCATCGCTTCCCGCCGGTCCCTGGACTGGTTAGATGATGCCGGGTCAAAATCCAACCGCAAGATAAGCGTTCACCTGAAGGTCGAAACGGGAATGGGTCGCCTGGGGTATTGGCCGGATGAAATTGCCGACGCCGCCCTGGCGGTCCTCAACAGTTCCGGGCTGGTGCTGGAAGGGATTTACTCCCATTTGTCAACCGCCATGTGGAAGAACAAAACAAACGCCAAAAAGCAGTTTGGCCTGTTCAAAAAAGCCCTTGAGGAGTTGGAACGAGCCGGGATAAAGGGGATAACCAGGCATATTGCCAACAGCGCCGCACTGCTGGATTTACCGGAAATGCACCTGGATATGGTCCGCACGGGCACCCTTCTTTATGGACAGTATCCGAGCCCCTGGCAGGAAGGGATGTTGGACTTGAAGGACCCCTGGGTTATGAAGGCGCGTGTTATTCACCTGCGTGAATTACCGCCGGGCCACGGCGTGGGCTACGGTCGTGCGTTCGTGACTTCCCGCAAAACAACGGTGGCGCTTCTGCCGGTGGGTTTTGCCGACGGATTACAGGTGGAGCCGGTTTTTAAACCTGCCAGTTTTCTAGAGCTGCTTAAAGGGATAGCCAAGCTGGTTTTGCAATACCTGAATCACCCTCGTATGAGGCCTGCTGTCGTCTTTCCCGGGGGCCAAGGGCGTGTTATCGGGAAAGTGGGCATGCAAATGACGATGGTGGATGTGACCGGCATTCCGGGCCTTGAGATTGGGACGACGGCCCAGGTGCCGGCAAGGAGAACGGCGGTGAGCCCGGCAGTTCCCAGGCGTTATATTCATAAGGGGGAAAAGCTTAACTACCGTCAACAAATACTCCTGGAAAAAGGGTGGTAAACAATGAGTATTCACGGTAAGGTGCTGGTGGTGGACGACCAGGAAGGGATCAGAAGACTGCTCGGTGAGACCTGTGCCATTCTGGGATATGAAGCGGTTACCGTTTCAACGGGGAACGAGGCTGTCAGGATGGCGGCGAATACTCAATTCAGCGCGGCGCTTATCGACATGAAAATGCCTGGTCTAAGCGGACTTGAAACCATAAAACGGCTTCGCGAAATAGCCCCCCTGCTTAAAATAGTCCTGATGACCGGTTACGGTGAGATTTACCAGGCCGAAGACATTGCCAGGCTGGGGGTGTGCGGGATCATCCGCAAACCTTTTGATCTTGAAGAAATAAAGAATTTTTTGGAAGGTATGAACAGCGCCTGAAAAAGTATCCTTTTCCTTCGGAAAACTGGCAGGATTTTGTAAAGCGATGAAGAATACTTTTTTGGGTCATTGACTTGAACTGCACGCCGTTCTAATGTTTTTACTTTTAGGAATCAGGTGGAAGGAAGGTGCCGGCAGTGCTTATAACGACCAGGACGACACTGGCCCTGCGGTGCCCGGACTGCGGGCAGCCGGGTTTTTTTCCTCTTTCCCGTTTTGAATTGAATTCCGGCAAACACAAGGTGATCTGCAGCTGCGGCACGCACCTGGCAACCATAACCAAAACCGGCCCCAAAAATTTCAGCCTGCATGTAGAGTGCCCGCTGTGCGAGGCCAGGCACCAGCAGACCTTTAAGGCGTTTCAGCTGTGGGGAGGCGGCATACAAAAGGTTGCCTGCGAACTGTCCGGCCTGGAGATCGCGTTAATCGGGCCTAAAGAGCAGGTGAGGGAAAATATCCGGCTGACAGACCGCCCGGCGAAAGAAATGGCCGAAGACCTGGGTTACGACAAACATTTTCTCAACCCGGAAATTATGTACCAGGCACTTGATTTTTTGCGCGAACTGGCGGAGGACGGGCGCCTGGACTGCGGCTGCGGCGCCGGTCATATAGATGTGGAAGCGTACCCCGACCGGATCGAACTGTTCTGTACTGAATGCGAGGCGGTGGGGATTTTATTTGCCGAAACCATCCAGGACCTGCAATTGCTGCAGGGAATGAAGGAACTGCAGCTTGAAGCGCGCGCTTACCGTTACCTTGATCAAAAACGGCTGTGCCGGCGGGGGCCTTCGAAAAGAAACACCTGATCAACGATAAAAAACAGGCCAAAATAGCACACTATAACCTGACAGCTGATTAAATTAATTTAAGGAGGGTTTATAAATGCCGCTTGTTACCGGGAAAGAGTTACTTGACAAAGCCGAAAAGGGAGGTTATGCCGTAGGAGCTTTTAACTGCAACAATATGGAGATAGTTCAGGCCATCGTTGCGGCTGCCGAGGCGGAGAATGCCCCGGTTATCATTCAGGCAAGCCAGGGAGCCATTAAGTATGCGGGGTTGGAGTACATCGTAGGGCTGGTCAGTGTTGCCGCCAAGAACACTCGCATTCCCGTTGCCTTGCACCTGGACCATGGAACAAGTTTCAACCAGGTCATCCAGTGCATTCGCTACGGTTTTACATCGGTAATGATAGACGGTTCCAAGCTTCCCCTGGAAGAAAACATCGCCCTGACCAAGAAAGTGGTGGAGATCGCCTCGGCGGTGGGCGTGTCGACTGAAGCCGAACTCGGGAAAATCGGCGGGACAGAGGATGACATTACGGTGCTGGAAAGAGAAGCGATGCTGACTGATCCCGAGGAAGCCAAAACATTTGTTGAACAAACCGGGGTGGGTTCGCTGGCCATTGCCATAGGCACCGCCCACGGCCAGTATAAGTTCGACCCGGAGCTCGATTTCGACAGGCTGGCCAAGGTGCGCAGCCTGGTCAACGTGCCCATAGTGCTGCACGGTTCGTCCGGGGTTCCCGACAAAGACATCCAGAAGGCCATCTCCTTAGGCGTCCGCAAAGTCAATATTGACACCAACATCCGTGAGGCCTTCGTCAAAGGGGTGCGGGAAGCCGTCAAAAATCCCAAAGAGATTGACCCGCGCAAGATCCTGGGCCCGGCCCGGGAAGAAATGACCGCAATCGTCAGGGAAAAAATCCGCCTTTTCGGTTCCAGCGGGAAAGCCTGACAGCGCCAGCGAAAGCGATTTGCGGCGGTTCAGACCTGGAGAACGAGACAAAAAGCGAGAATGAGAAAATAAATGGTTCCGGTGGAGGGATTCGTATGGAGCTGTTCCTTGATTCGGCGAACCTGGAAGAGATCAGGGAAGCTGCGGAGCTGGGAGTTATCAGCGGGGTAACCACCAATCCGACCCTGGTGGCCAGGGAAAAAGGGATGGATTTCTTTGAACTGGTGGAGCGGATAGCCGGGATGGTTCCCGGGCCAGTCAGCGCGGAAGTCATTTCGACCGGCGCGGCCGGGATGGTTGAAGAAGCCCAAAAGCTGGCGGCGATCAGAGACAATGTGGTTGTAAAAATACCTTTGACGGCCGAAGGTCTAAAGGCGGTAAACGTTTTGAACCGGCAGGGCATCAAGACCAACGTGACGCTGGTTTTTTCTCTCAACCAGGCGCTGCTGGCCGCCAGGGCCGGGGCCGCCTATGTAAGCCCTTTTGTGGGCAGATTGGACGACATCGGGTTTGACGGGATGTCCCTGGTGGCGGATATTGCCGCAGTGTATGAAATCCATTCCCTGAAGGCAAGGGTCATTGCCGCCAGCATCCGGCACCCGCTCCATGTCGTTGAGGCGGCCAAAGCCGGGGCTCATATCGCCACAATACCTTACAAGGTGCTGCTCCAGATGATCGAACATCCCGTTACCCGGATCGGCATCGAGAGATTCCTGGCTGATTGGGAAAACGCAGCAAAAAAACCGGCGAAAAATAGCCGACGGCAGCGACCGTAAGCAGGCCTGGTTTTCGGTTCCGCCCGGCCTGGGCAGAGACGTTCCTGCGCGCCCGGGTAAAGAGGAGCTTCAGCAAAGCGGGCGCAGGCAAAAGAGGGGAGGAGTGCAAGATGTCTTCGGAGAGGTTGGACTGCATAATAGAACGGGAACTGGCGCTTGAGTTCGCGCGCGTTACGGAGGCGGCTGCCCTGGCTTCGGCGCGCTGGTGGGGACGCGGCGACAAAAATGCTGCCGACGATGCGGCGGTAAGAGCCATGCGGGCCATGTTCGATACAATTAACATTGACGGTACCGTAGTGATAGGCGAAGGAGAAATGGACGAGGCGCCCATGCTCTATATCGGGGAAAAGGTGGGCAGAGGCAGACACGTCCAGGTTGATGTGGCGGTGGACCCGCTGGAAGGAACAAACCTTGTGGCCAAGGGCCTGACGGGCGCCATTTCGGTACTGGCAGTTGCTCCCAGCGGCTGCCTGCTGCATGCCCCTGACATGTACATGGAAAAAATCGCGGCAGGTCCCGCCGCCGTGGGAAAAATAAGCCTGGATGCCAGCGTCGCCGAAAACGTTAAGGCGGTTGCCCAAAGCCTCAATAAGGGTGTTCACGACCTGACCGTCGTGGTTCTCGACAGACCGCGCCACAGCGAAATAATCAAGGAGCTGCGCCGCCTGGGGGTACGGATCAAACTGATAAGCGACGGAGACGTTTCGCCGGCCGTAGCGACGGCTATTCCGGGGTCGGGAGTCGATATGGTTTTAGGGATCGGCGGGGCCCCGGAAGGTGTTTTGGCTGCTGCGGCTTTGCGCTGCCTGGGAGGCGAGTTCCAGGGCAGGCTTTGGCCGGAGGATGAAAAAGACAAGGAACGTGCCCGTAAGCTGGGAATTGACGATATAAACAAAATACTCAAAATGAATGACTTGGTCAGGGGAGAGGATGTTATTTTTGCGGCTACGGGGATAACGGACGGCGATTTCCTGAAAGGCGTGCGGTTTTACGGCAATACTGCCACAACCCATACCGTCATCATGCGAAGGGCCTCAGGAACCGTCAGGTTTATCGAAGCCCAGCACCGTGTTGACAGGAAAACCAAATACGTTCAGGTATAAAATACGGCAAGAAAAACGGATTATGGCAAAATATGGCTATTTCGGCGTCTTGCGCGGGGAAACGGTCTGTGATATAATTTTTCCTTGCATGGAAAGTCCAATCGGTTTAGCCGGTTTTGGAAAGAGGTGAGAATATGAAAGAGGGTATACATCCCAAATACGGCAAAGCGACGGTAACCTGTGTCTGCGGGGAGACATTCGAAACCGGATCAACCAAGCCGAACCTCAGGGTTGAGGTTTGCTCCAAGTGCCACCCGTTCTTTACCGGCAAGCAGCGCTTCGTGTACACGACAGGCCGGGTTGAAAGGTTTAAAAACAAGTACGGTATCGAATAAAAACGTAGCAGAGCAGAGGCTCTGCTATATTTATACTCCATTCAAAATAAAGGAATAAGGTGCGATGTTATGCTGGAAAAACTGCAGCAGCTTGAAGAGCATTACGAAGAACTGGGCCGCCTGCTCGGCGACCCGGAAATAATCAGCCAGCAGAGCGAGTGGCAAAAACATGCCAAGGCCCATGCCGCCTTGAGCGAGGTTGTGGCCGCGTACCGCGAATACAAGGAAGTTTTGAAAAGGATCGAGGAAAACAGGGAACTGCTGGACGAAAGACTGGAACCGGATTTTCGCGACCTGGTGGAGGCCGATCTGGAAGAATTGAAGGAAGAAAAAGATAAACTTGAAGACCGGTTGAAAGTCCTGCTTTTGCCCAGAGACCCCAATGACGAGAAAAACGTGATCATTGAGATTCGAAGCGGTACGGGCGGGGAAGAAGCTGCTCTGTTTGCTGCCGACCTGCTGAAAATGTACACCCGTTATGCGGAGAAAAAGGGCTGGAAGGTGGAAATGCTTTCCGCCAGTTATACCGATATCGGCGGTTTCAAAGAAGTAATCGCCATGATCGAGGGTAAAGGTGCATACAGCCGGTTAAAGTTTGAAAGCGGCGTGCACAGGGTGCAGCGAATACCCGTCACCGAGTCAGGCGGACGCATTCATACCTCGGCTTCAACAGTGGCCGTTCTTCCCGAAGCTGAGGAAGTGGATGTGGAAATAAACCCCAACGACCTCCGGATAGACATCTTCTGTTCCAGCGGGCCGGGCGGACAGTCGGTAAACACCACCCAGTCTGCGGTGCGCGTGACCCACTTGCCGACGGGCATTGTGGTTTCCTGCCAGGACGAAAAATCACAGCACAAAAACAAGGAAAAAGCCATGAAAGTTTTAAGGGCTCGCTTGCTGGAGAAGGCCAAAATGGAACAGGCCGGCGAAATGGCGAGCGCCCGCAGGACAATGGTTGGCAGCGGCGACAGGAGTGAACGCATCCGCACTTACAATTTCCCGCAGGGAAGGGTGACCGACCACCGGATTGGGCTTACCTCCTACCGTTTGGAAGATGTCCTGCAGGGTGAACTGGACGAATTTATCGATGCCCTGATTACCACGGACCAGGCTGAAAAGCTGAAGAAAGCGGAACAATAGAATGAAGGACCAGAACCGTACACTGACAGGCGTGTACGGTTTTAACCGTGGACAAAATACCGGGCAGGTGGTACACAGTGACTGGCAGGGAAGCGCTGCAGTGGGCAGTCTCGCTCCTGGCCGGGCTGGGCTTGGACAAGCGGGTCGCCCGCCTTGAGAGCAGGCTTATCCTGGAAAAAGCCTGGGGCAAAAAAGGATTGAAACTGATTACTGATCTTGATGAGCTTCTTGATGAAGATGCGCAAGAAAAATACATGAGCCTGATCGGGCGAAGGGTCAGACGTGAACCGCTCCAATACATTGTGGAAGAACAGGAATTCATGTCCCTTCCTTTTAAAGTTTCCCCAGATGTGCTTATTCCCCGCTGGGACAGCGAACTGCTGGCCGAGGAAGCGATCGGGCTTGGTAAATCCTTTGTGGAACCCAGGATTCTCGATATCGGCACGGGAAGCGGCGCCATTGCCGTCAGCCTGGCCTTTTATTTGCCGCGCTGCCGGGTATGGGCCGTGGATATTTCCGGTCCGGCCCTGGAAGTGGCTCGTCAAAACGCCCGTCGAAACGGGGTCGGGGACAGGGTCGAGTTCCTGAAGGGCGACCTGTTCGCTCCTCTTCCGCCCGGCATAAAATTCCACTTGATTGTCTCCAACCCGCCTTATCTAACCGAAGAGGAACTGGCATCGCTGGCCGAAGAAGTGAAAAAAGAACCCCGGATTGCGCTTGATGGGGGAAAAGACGGGCTCGAGTTCTATAAGGAGATCATCCCTGCGGCTTTTGAATTTCTCTTGCCGGGAGGCTCTCTTCTCCTGGAGGTTGGCTGGCAGCAGGGCGGCAGTGCGGCGGAAATCATGGCCAGGCATGGGTATTCTCGCCTAAGGGTCAAAAAAGACTACCAGGGAAAAGACAGGGTGGTTATTGGGGAAAAAACAAGAGAGTAATACGGGCGCAACTTTGTGTTATACTATCGTCAAGACTAGTTGCTGGGAAAGGCTGATAATGATTTGGAAACCGTAATCTGGCGGATCAATCCGGAAAACCCCGATCCAACCATAATCCAGGAAGCTGCCCGCATTTTGAAAAACGGCGGGCTGGTGGCCTTTCCCACAGAAACGGTATATGGACTGGGAGCCAACGGGCTTGATCCGGCAGCAGTCAGAAAAATATTCCGCGCCAAGAGGAGGCCTTCCGACAACCCGCTCATTTTACATATTGCCAATCAGCAAGAAGTGTTTTACTTGGCCGGCGTTGTCCCGTTAAAAGCCCAGGTCCTGATGGAAGCATTTTGGCCGGGACCGCTTACCCTTGTGCTTCCCAGGAGTGCCTTTATACCAGATGAGATCACGGCTGGTCTTGAGACGGTGGCGGTCCGGATGCCTGGGCACCCGGTGGCTCTGGCTCTCATCAGGGAGGCCGGCCTGCCGGTAGCCGCCCCCAGCGCGAATCTATCCGGTTATCCAAGCCCAACAAGAGCGGACCATGTCTGGGAAGACCTGGCCGGCCGCATAGACGCAGTCATCGATGGCGGTCCGACGGGACTTGGCCTGGAATCGACCGTTTTAGACGTTTCCGGAGAAGTGCCGGTTATCCTGCGCCCCGGCGGCGTAACCCGCGAACTGCTTGAGGAAACGATTGGTCCGGTACGGTATGACCCTGCCCTCGTTGATCCACGGGATATTCCCAGGGCGCCTGGTATGAAATACACCCACTATGCGCCGCGAGCCCAGGTGTTTCTTATTGACGGCGAACCCGAAACCGTCATGTCAAGGGTGCTGGAACTGGTGGAGGATTATACCAGACAGGGCAGGAAAGTCGGTCTCTTGCTGACTGACGAGGTTTGGCAAAAAGGTAAAAAAATTGAGACGGCCTACAGTAAGAACCTGGGAAGCAGGCGCGAACTGGAAAAGATAGCCCACAACATATACAGCGAGCTGCGCCGCTGCGACGCTGCCGGGGTCGATGTCATCCTGACCGAGACTTACAAGGAAGAAGGCTTGGGGACGGCGCTGATGAACAGGCTGCTCAAGTCGTCGGGGTATAAAGTGATTAATTCATAAAAACGCAAATCGAAAGATTCACCGGGGGGTTTCATGAACTATTATACGGTCCTGTTGGTTTCTTTTGCCCTGGGAATAGACGCTTTTTCCGTGGCTGTCGGCATCGGCCTGTCGGGCGTGAGGAAAAAGCAAATGCTTACAGTTTCATCGACGGTTACCCTTTTTCACATTTTTATGCCTCTTTTAGGGCTGAGCCTTGGCTCGTACCTGGGAAGGCTGGCCGGGCCCATGGCCGGGTCCATCGGGGCACTGATTCTCATGACGATAGGGCTCAGCGCTGTGTGGAACAGCCTGAAGGAACTTGGTCTTGTTGCGGCGGTAAGAAATCAATCCCGGCCGCTGGATATTACGAGTCCTGTCAGCCTGGTCCTGCTGGGCGCCAGCGTAAGCCTGGATGCGCTGACTGTGGGTTTCGGCCTTGGGGCGCTGCGGGTCGACCTGTTTCTTACGGTTGTGACGATGGGGATTGTGGCTGGCATCATGACCATGTCCGGTCTCCTCTTCGGCCGCCGGCTGAACAAGGCGTTTGGGCATAGGGCCGGGTTGGCAGGCGGTCTTATTCTAGTGGTTATCGGCTTTAAACTGCTGTTTCCCTGATAGAAAGGAGGCTCTAACCGTGTGAGCAGGACCTTGCTTTTTGTTTGCACCGGCAACACCTGCCGGAGTTATATGGCGGAAGCCGTGGCTAAACATTACCTGGGCAGCCGGCAGGCGGACCAGGAAGAGATAAGAATAATCTCTGCCGGCACCTGGGCCGTCGATAACGACCTGCCAACCGCGGAGGCTGCGGCCGCAATCAGCGAGCTGGGCATCGACCTGCCGGAACACCGTTCTCGCAGGCTGACGCCGGACTTAATTGGCGAGGCCGACTTGATCCTGACGATGACCAACAGACAAAAAAGCGAGGTGTTATATCTTGCTCCGGAAGCCGGAAGCAAGGTTTTCCGCTTAAAGGAGTATGCCTGCCAAGAGGGACAAAGAGAATGCCCAGATCCAAACGGCCTGGATATTGCTGACCCGTTTGGAAAGCCGCTTGAGTATTACCGGGCCTGCGCCGCCGAACTGCGCGCCTTTATTCCTGCGGCGCTGGAGAGGTTTTTGAACGGCCTGAACAAATAGAACAAAAGACACTATGAAGCTTGCGAGGAGAATAACGGGAGCTGCGAACCGGTTGCATAAACACAGCGGCAGTAAATTTTTCTATGAAGAAGGAAATTGCCTGTTTTAGTAGAAAATAGAACTAATTGCGCGAAACGAAGACGGCGCCGGTCGTAACTATATGGTGTTACAAGAACAGGAGTGAAATGTTGTTGACAATTGCTTTGGGTTCGGACCACGGGGGTTTTCTCCTGAAGGAGGAAATAAAAAGGTGGCTGTCCGAGAAGGGTTACGCGGTAGAGGATTTTGGGGCCCGCAGCACAGAACCTTGCGACTACCCCGATATTGCCGTCGAGGTTGCCACGGCCGTGGCGTCGGGCAGGTGCGAAAAAGGAATTCTCGTCTGCGGGACGGGCATAGGGGTTTCCATTGCCGCCAACAAGGTCCCGGGAATCCGGGCCGCGCTCTGTCATGATACCTTTTCGGCCCGGGCTTCCAGGGAACACAACGATGCCAATATCCTCGCTTTAGGGGAGAGAGTGGTCGGGCACGGCCTGGCCCTGGAAATCGTTAGAGTGTGGCTGGACAGCGTCTTTGCGGGCGGGCGGCATAAAAGGAGAGTGGATAAAATTAAGGCCTTGGACATGGTACTTCCGCCGCCCAAGTGATAATATTTGGTTTGACTTTGAAGATAAACGATACAAGCCGGGGGAGGATTGAAAACCAAGGATGGATGGCGAAAAAATCACCGCTGAAGTCCGGCAGGCCCTGGAAGAGCTGCTGGAGGCAGCCCGCCTAAAAAAGGAGGACATCCTGGTGGTAGGCTGCAGCACCAGCGAAATTGCCGGGAAGAAAATAGGGACAAGCTCAAACCTGGACGTGGCGGCTGCCGTAATGAAAGGGCTTTATCCCGCCTGCCGGGAAAGGGGGCTTTTCCTGGCCGTCCAGTGCTGCGAGCACCTGAACAGGGCCCTGGTTGTGGAAAAACGCTGCCTGGACAGGTATTCGCTGGAGGAAGTGACGGTGTACCCCGTCCAGGGAGCCGGGGGCAGCCTTGCTTACCAGGCGATGAAGACGTTCGAAGAACCGGTGGTGGTCGAAAACATCCGGGCCCATGCCGGGCTGGACATTGGCGATACCTTCATCGGGATGCACCTTAAGCCTGTCGCTGTACCGGTGCGAGGCTCGTTAAAAGCGATTGGGATGGCCCATTTGACCATGGCCAGGACGAGGCCGAAACTGATCGGGGGAGAACGTGCGCGCTACCAACCATGCTGAGGAGGAGAACAAATGGACTATATCGAAAAGTACGTATTGCCGGTTGACCCGGAACTGGCCAGCTGCCTCGCCGGTGAAGAAAACCGGCAGAAGGAAAAAATCGAGCTGATCGCTTCGGAAAATTTCGTCAGCCGCGCGGTGATGGCTGCCCAGGGCTCTGTTTTGACCAACAAATATGCGGAAGGATACCCGGGGAAGCGTTACTACGGCGGCTGCGAATGGGTGGACAAAGCAGAAGAACTGGCCAGGGAAAGGGCCAAGGCTCTCTTTGGGGCCGAACACGCCAATGTTCAACCCCATGCCGGCACCCAGGCCAACACGGCGGTGTATTTTGCCCTTTTGAACCATGGCGATACCATCCTGGGAATGAATCTGGCTCACGGGGGACACCTCACCCACGGGAGCCCGGTTAATATTTCGGGGAAATACTTCAATATTGTTTCCTACGGGGTAGACAGCGAAACGGAAAGGATCGACTACGAAGAGCTGGCCCTGCTGGCGAAAAAAGCGCGTCCCCGGATGATTGTGGCTGGGGCCAGCGCTTACCCGAGGTTCATTGATTTCGCCAGGTTTTCGGAGATTGCCAAAGAGGTCGGCGCGTATTTGATGGTGGACATGGCCCATATCGCCGGTTTGGTGGCGGCGGGAATTCATCCCAGCCCGGTACCTTACGCGGACGTGGTAACCACCACCACCCACAAGACCCTGAGAGGACCGCGGGGCGGGATGATCCTTTGCCGGTCGGAACACGCGCAGGCTGTCGACAAGGCCGTCTTCCCCGGCATCCAGGGAGGCCCCCTGATGCATGTCATCGCCGCCAAGGCCGTGGCCTTAAAGGAAGCGATGGAGCCTGCTTTTCGCCGCTACCAGGAACAGATTGTCAGGAACGCCGGGGCGCTGGTGGAAGCGTTGAAAGATAGGGGCTTCCGGCTGGTTTCCGGCGGGACAGACAACCACCTGCTGCTTGTTGACCTTAGAAACAAAAACATCACCGGCAAAGAAGCGGAAAAAGCCCTTGATGAAGCCGGCGTAACCGTCAACAAAAACATGATTCCTTTCGATCCCCAGAGCCCTTTTACCACCAGCGGCATCAGGATCGGCACCCCCGCAGTGACGACCCGCGGGATGAAGGAACCGGAGATGCAAAAAATCGCGGAAATAATCGACCTGATCATAACCGGCCGTAATGATCCGGCCTCCAAGGAAAAAGCGCGGAAAATGGTCAAGGAACTTGTTTCCAGTTTCCCCCTGTTTGCCTGGTAAGCCAGTTGAGGGGAGTGATCGGAATGCGCCCTTCGTGGGATGAATATTTCATGGAAATAACAAAAATGGTCGCTATGAGGTCCACCTGCCTGCGCAGGCAGGTGGGATCAATTATTGTCAAGGACAAGCGCATTATCGCTACCGGGTACAACGGCGCTCCGACCGGACTGCCGCACTGCGCCGAGACGGGGTGCATGCGCGAAAAACTGCAGATACCCGCTGGTGAAAGGCATGAACTCTGCCTGGGACTCCATGCCGAACAAAACGCCATTATCCAGGCCGCTGTTCACGGGATCAGCGTTGCCGGCGGTACGCTTTACACTACCACCCAGCCGTGTATCCTCTGCAGCAAAATGCTGATAAACGCCCGGATCAAGCGGATCGTGTTTGCCGGTCCTTATCCCGACACGCTTTCCTTATCCCTCTTAAAAAGCGCGGGGATCGAGCTTTGCCCGTGGTACGAAAAAGAAGAGGAAGAAAAAGAGGAAGAGTGAAATGAAACAAAAAACGATAACTCTGCCCAGGCTGAACAGGCTTTCGCCGACCATGGAATCCACCGCCCTGAAACTGATGGAGGAAGCCGGGGAACTGGCCCAGGCTATCGGAAAATTCCGGGGGCTTAACGGCGAACTGGCCAGGAAGGAAGACGAGCAAGTGGTGAGGCTGATTGTCCAGGAACTCCTGGACGTAGCCCAGACCGCCGTCTCCATGATGTTCGTGCTGGAAGAACAGTACCAGGTGGATATTGAAAAAGCGGTGGAGAGTCATCTGGAAAAACTTGTCAAGAAAGGCTACCTTTCAATAGCCCCCCGCGATGAATGAGGAGAAGGATCAAATGACCGTTTCCCGCAAAACACTTGCCGTGTTCGGCACCAGGCCGGAGGCTATTAAAATGGCGCCCCTGGTAAAAGCGTTGCAGGAAGACCGCAGGATTGACTGCCGTATTGCCGTTACGGCCCAGCACCGTGAAATGCTGGACCAGGTCCTGCGCCTGTTTAAAATAAAACCTGATTATGACCTGGACATCATGCAGGCCGGGCAGTCGCTTTACGACATTACCGTCCGGGCGCTGCAGGGGCTGAAAGAGGTCCTGCGTAAGGAGAGGCCGGATCTCGTTTTGGTTCACGGAGACACGAGCACCACCTTCGTGGGGGCCCTGGCCGCCTATTACGAACAGGTTCCGTCAGCCCACGTTGAGGCGGGTTTGCGTTCGGGCAACAAGTATTCGCCTTTTCCCGAGGAAATGAACAGGCGGCTGGCCGGCGCCATTTGCGATCTGCACTTCGCTCCCACCATTACGGCGGAAGAGAACCTCCTCCGCGAAGGGATCAGGGGGGAACAGATTTTTGTCACGGGAAACACCGTGATTGACGCCCTGCTCAGGACAGTGCGCGATGAGTACAAGTTCGAAACACCCTCGTTAAGAGGGATTGATTTTGCGAAACACCGCGTGCTTGTTGTCACCACGCACCGGCGGGAGAACCTGGGGGAGCGGATGCACCAGATGTACATGGCCTTAAGGGACATAGTCCGCGAATTTCCTGACGTGGTCCTGGTCTTCCCCGTTCATAAAAACCCGGCTGTACGCTCCGTGGCGGAGGAGGTGCTGGAAGGACAAGAGAGGGTACTTTTGATTGAGCCGCTGGACTACGAGCCCTTTGCCAACCTGATGAACAAGTCCTACCTTGTCCTGACAGATTCGGGAGGCCTGCAGGAAGAAGCGCCCGCCCTGGGTAAACCGGTTTTGGTTTTAAGGGAGAACACTGAGCGGCCGGAGGCGGTTTGTGCCGGAACCGTGGAACTGGTAGGCACAAAAAGGGATAGAATTTACCAGGCGGCCAAAAGACTGCTGGTGGACGAAGAGGCATACCGCCGGATGGCCGGCGCCGTTAACCCGTACGGAGACGGGAAAGCCAGCCAGAGGATCGTCCAGGCCCTGTATTACTACTGGGGGTGGAGCGGCGAAAGGCCAGGCCGTTTCAAGGGCGCATCAGGGAATTTTCAAAACAAAAGATAAGATTTTAAAATAAAAAGGTTGTGACATATTCAGCAGTTGTGTTAAATTATTATTTGGAGAAAAGGACATAATATAAGGCGATATAATGCTAATAAACTGCCGGGCGTGCAGCACAGTTACAGGCTTTTACAGTACGAGGATACAGGGGTTGTTTATGGGCTTCAAACAAAATCCGTCTTTCAAATACATAAACTTCGGCTTGAGCTTCGGTTTGACAATGGCTATCACGGTCTATCTACTTTATCAGGGGGGAAAGTGGTTAGATAACCGTTTGGGCACCGCCCCTGTTTTTATGTTTGTGGGAATAATTCTTGCCGTGGCCACTGTTTTTAAAAGACTGTTAGCCGAACTTAAAACCCTGGAAAGAAAACCTGGCGACAGCGAGGAAGAATAAGGAACAGCAGCCGACGACCGGCTGGAAGCGTAAATGAATGAGGGTGATCCGTTTGCCGGGCTGGATGCTGCCGGCGTTAACCGGTCTGGTTATTGGCCTAACCGTTTCGTTCTTCAACCATTTGATACTGCTGCAGGGAGTGAAAAAGGCGGAATGCTTGAGCCCCGAACAGGGAAAAAACGCCATTATGCTCAGGTATGGCCTCCGCTATATTTTGAATTTTGCCACCCTGTTTTTGGTGCATAAAGATACCGCCATGCTTGTGGCTGCCGCTTTTGGCCTAACTGCCAGCAAGAATGCTCTTTTTTTCAAAAACCTGTTGAACAAGAAGGAAAGAAAGGGGTGAATTGAAAATGTTTTTGGCGACACCGGTTTATGCTGCGGAAGCTGCAGAAAAAGGAGCGGAACACAGCCGTGCCCTTTTCTCTCTTTTCGGCCTGGAGGTATCCAGCGTGGTTACAACCATGTGGGGGTTAATGCTCCTCATCACCCTGCTGGCTTATTTGGCCACAAGAAAACTGGAAAAAGTCCCCGAAAGCCGCCTCCAGAATTTTATGGAATTCGGCCTGGAGGCCATACTTGGCCTTTTGAGCCAGGTTATGGGCAAAGAAAAACTGGCGAAACGATACTTCCCGCTGCTGGCCAGTTTCTTCATCCTGATCCTGGCTTCCAACTATTCGGGCCTGCTGCCCGGGGCCGGTCACATTCCCGGCCTGCAGGCGCCAACCAGCACCCTGAGCGTTACGGCCGGCTTTGCCCTGGTAGTGTTTGTTTCCACTCACTACTACGGGGTAAAAACAAAGGGGATCAAGTATTTCCGGCATTTCATCGAGCCGCTTCCCTTTTTACTGCCGCTGAACATCATCGAGGAGTTTGTCAAGCCGCTGTCGCTTTCTTTGCGTCTTTACGGCAACATCTTCGGAGAAGAAATGGTGGTGGCCAGCCTTTTTGCCTTGGTTCCCCTCTTTCTTCCTCTTCCCATGATGCTTTTGGGCGTACTCTTCGGATTGATCCAGGCGTTTGTTTTTACCATGCTGGCGGCGCTCTATATTGCCACCGCCACCGCAGAACATCATTAAAAGCGGGCGGGCCTGTTCTGGCGGGGTGCGTTTCGGGGCTTCCGGCTGTTAACAGGTGTCCCCGTACTTTTGCATACCTTTGAAAGGAGGTTATACCACATGACAGCAGGTATTATTGCTTTAGGAGCTGCCCTGGCTGTAGCTGTTGCCACCATTGGCCCTGGTCTTGGTCAAGGCAATGCCGCGGGAAAAGCCATGGAGTCTATCGCCAGACAACCCGAGGCTGCCGGAGAAATCCGCACTGCGCTGATTCTTTCCCTGGCATTTATGGAAGCCCTGACGATCTACGGTTTATTGATCGCCTTCCTGCTCTATGGTAAAATCTGACCAGTCTTTCTCAAGCTGGTGGGGGAGGGCGGCCAGCCATGCAGGCCGCCCCCCGGGATTATCCCTTATTCAGCAAGTTAAAAGGGGGATACGCTGATGAATATCCATGTACCGGACATGATCTGGGCTATCATCAACTTTCTCGTGCTGGTAGCCATTCTAAATAAATTTCTGTACAAACCCCTCCTGGGGATGCTGGAGGTCAGGAAGCAGCAGATCAAAAACCAGCTCGCCGAGGCGGAAGCTGCGCGCAGCGAAGCTGCCAGAATGAAAGAGGAATACACCAGGGAAATGCAGAATGCCCGGCAGGAGGCCCAGGAGATTATCAGTAAGGCCACCAGGCTGGCCGAAGAGTCGAAGGCCGGCATAATCCAGGAGGCGCGGGACGAAGCGGCCAGGCTAATGAAGAAGGCCCAGGCTGAAATCGGACTGGAAAAAGAAAAAGCCAAGGCTGAGCTGCGCAATGAAGTGGCTTCCCTGGCGGTTATGGCCGCGAGCAAGGTTTTGGAGAGAACGCTCGAACCCCAGGACCACGAAAAAATGATCCGTGAATTTGTACAAGAGGTGGGGGATGCGTCGTGATTAACCGCACGGTGCCGCGGCGCTATGCCCAGGCCCTCCTGATGATTGCCGTGGAGCGCGATACATTGGAAGAGTATGAAAAAGAACTGGAACGTTTCAGGGAAATTCTCCTCGGCGAACCGCATTTTAAAGAATTCATGGACAATCCCAAAGTTCTGCCGGAGGAAAAAAAGAAGGTCTTGAAAAGCATGATTGCGGGACAGCTCAACCCGCTGGTTTGTGATTTTCTTTTCCTGATTGTAGATAAAAGGCGTGAAAACCTTTATCTTGAGATCATCGAGGAATTCAAAAACTATGCGGACCAGACCAGAAACATTATCGACGCCGAAGTAAGATCGGCCGTTGCGCTTACGGATAAGGACTACCGCGAACTTGAGCAAAGGCTGGCCAGAGCCAGCGGAAAGAAGGTGCGCCTGAGAAGTGTGATCGATACCTCGCTCATCGGCGGTATTGCCGTGCGGATCGGCGACACCGTAATCGACGGAAGCGTAACGAAAAAACTGTCGCTATTGAAAAACCGCCTGCAGCAGTCGCAGTTTGAAGGGATTGGGGTGATCAAATAAAATGAGCATCAGACCGGAAGAAATAAGTTCGATACTTAAACAACAGATTGAGAATTACCGGACACAGGTTGAGGTAGCCAATATCGGTACGGTTATCCAGGTCGCTGACGGTGTGGCCAGGGTCCACGGCCTGAGCCAGGCGATGGCCGGCGAAATGCTGGAATTCCCCGGGGGAATCTTCGGCATGGCCCTGAACCTGGAAGAGGACAACATAGGCTGCGTGATCCTTGGTCCGTACACGCAGATCAAAGAGGGCGACGAGGTCAAGCGGACCGGCCGTATAGTGCAGGTTCCGGTTGGCGAAGCGCTGATAGGCCGTGTCGTCAATGCCGTGGGGCAGCCTATTGACGGCAAGGGCCCGATCATAACCGACAGGTTCAGACCCATCGAGGCCCGCGCGCCGGGGGTCGTATACCGCCGAAGGGTCCACCAGCCGCTCCAGACCGGGCTGAAGGCCATTGATTCCATGATCCCTATCGGCCGGGGCCAGCGCGAACTGATCATCGGCGACCGCCAGACCGGGAAAACGGCCCTGGCGGTGGACACGATCATCAACCAGAAAGGGCAGGATGTCATCTGCATCTACGTGGCCATCGGGCAAAAAGCTTCCACCGTGGCCAGCGTGGTGCAGAAACTGGAGGCGACCGGGGCCATGGACTATACCATCGTGGTGGCTGCTACGGCCAGCGAACCCGCGCCGCTTCTTTACATTGCGCCTTACGCCGGCTGCGCCATGGGGGAGGAATTCATGTACAACGGAAAGGACGTGCTGGTTGTCTATGATGACCTTTCCAAACAGGCCGTGGCCTACCGCGAGCTGTCGCTCCTGCTGCGCCGCCCGCCAGGCCGGGAAGCCTACCCGGGCGATGTCTTCTACCTCCATTCCCGGCTGTTGGAAAGAGCCGCCAAACTGAACGACGAAAT
Source organism: Peptococcaceae bacterium (assembly GCA_024655825.1). Lineage (NCBI taxonomy): Bacteria > Bacillati > Bacillota > Clostridia > Eubacteriales > Peptococcaceae > Peptococcaceae bacterium. The sequence goes on from JANLFJ010000001.1 coordinate 166,567, forward strand.
GGGCGGCGGTTCGCTGACAGCCTTGCCGATCATCGAGACCCAGGCCGGCGACGTGTCGGGATATATTCCCACGAATGTCATTTCGATTACAGACGGCCAGATCTTTCTGGAGTCCGACCTGTTTTACGCCGGGTTCCGTCCGGCGGTCAACGTGGGTATTTCCGTTTCGCGGGTAGGCGGTGATGCGCAGATAAAAGCCATGAAACAAGTGGCCGGCCGCCTGCGGCTGGACCTGGCCCAGTACCGCGAACTGGCGGCTTTTGCCCAGCTCGGTTCCGACCTTGACAAGGCCACCCAGGCCCGGCTCAACCGGGGGCAAAAGACCATGGAAATCCTCAAGCAGGGGCAGTACCAGCCCATGCCGGTCGAGGAACAGATCGCGGTGATATACTGTGCTGTTAATGGTTACCTGGACAACATAGAGCTGGACAGAATAAAGGACTTTGAAAGCGGCTTTTTGAAATTCCTGCACACTACGCACTACCAGGAAGTGCTGACCAGCATCAAGAAAGAAAAAGCCATTCAGCCGGAGATTGAAAAACAGTTAAAAGAGGCCATTGAAGAGTACAAGAGATCTTTTACGGCCTGATTCTGCAAGCAGGTAACGCCCGCGCGGCCACACTGCTGGCTGCATGCCAGGAAAAGAGAAACTTGCCTGGCGCGGGAGAAAAGGTGGTGAAAGAATGCCAGGAGTGCGCGATATCAAGCGTCGCATACGCAGCGTCAAAAACATGCAGCAGATTACCAAGGCTATGGAGATGGTATCGGCAGCCAAACTCCGCAGAGCACAAGCTGCGGTAGCCGCTTCGCGCCCTTACGCTGTGAAGATGGAGGAGATGCTGGGCAGGATAATTGACTCGGCCCGGGAGAAAACGCATCCTTTCCTGACGCGCAGGACAGTCAAAGCGGTAGGATTTATCCTCATCACGGCAGACAGGGGATTGGCCGGCGGCTATAACGCTAATCTCATCAGGAAAGCTGTGGCCGAAGCAGCCCGCGTCGGTGATGTGGAAAAAGGGTTTATCGCCGTGGGACGCAAAGGAAGGGACTACCTGAGGCGCCGCGGCAGGAGAATCAGCGGCGAATTTTTAGGTATCAACGATACGCCTACTGTTCCGGAGGCCAAACAGGTTGCCGCTTTGGCCGCAAAACTCTTTCTTGACGGGACATATGACGAAATTCATCTTGTTTACCAGGAGTTCATTACGGTTGCGCAGCAAAAACCGGTAATAAAACAGCTTCTTCCCCTGCTTCACGACCAGGCGGAAGAAACAGGCCCCAGCGACTACCTCTATGAGCCGGCGCCGGAAAAAGTTTTAGAAATGCTGCTTCCCAAGTATGTCGACAACCAGGTTTTCCAGGCCCTGATGGAGGCTAAAGCCGGTGAGCACGGCTCCCGGATGACGGCCATGCATGCCGCCGCGGACAATGCCGGCGAAATGATCGACAGGCTTATCCTTTCCTTCAACAAGGCGCGCCAGGCCGCCATTACGCGTGAAATTATGGAGATTGTGGGCGGCGCCGATGCCCTAAAAGCGCAGTGAGGCTAAAACAACAAAGTAGCAACCAACGATGGGGGTGTATGTGAAAAGTGAGTACCACCGGAAGAGTAGTTCAGGTGATCGGCCCCGTGGTGGACATAGAATTTCCGGCAGGAAAACTGCCTGATATCTATAATGCCATTGTCATCAGGGACGAAAAAGAAAGAATAAACCTGACCATGGAAGCGGCCCAGCACCTGGGCAACAACATAGTGCGCTGCGTAGCCATGTCTTCCACTGACGGGCTGCGCCGCAACATGACAGCGGTTGACACGGGGGAATCCATTACCGTCCCCGTGGGCAACAACACCTTGGGCCGCATATTCAACGTGCTGGGCGACGTGATCGATGAACAGGGCCCGATCCAGGTCCAAGAAAGATGGCCGATCCACCGTCCGGCTCCGGCCTTCGTTGACCAGCAGCCTTCTACGGAAATCCTGGAAACGGGAATTAAAGTCATTGACCTCCTCTGTCCTTACTCCAAGGGCGGTAAAGTCGGCCTCTTCGGCGGCGCCGGCGTGGGAAAAACGGTCTTGATCCAGGAGTTAATCCGCAATATCGCTTATGAGCACGGGGGCTTTTCAGTTTTTGCCGGAGTTGGCGAACGCACCCGGGAAGGCAACGATCTCTGGATGGAAATGAAGGAGTCCGGCGTTATTGAGAAAACCACACTGGTCTTCGGGCAGATGAACGAGCCGCCGGGCGCTCGCCTGCGCGTGGGATTGGCCGGCTTGACCATGGCCGAATACTTCCGCGATGTGGCTGGACAGGACGTCCTCCTCTTCATCGACAACATTTTCCGCTTCGTGCAGGCCGGTTCCGAAGTCTCCGCCCTGCTGGGCAGGATGCCCTCGGCAGTCGGTTACCAGCCCACGCTGGCCACCGAGATGGGGAACCTGCAGGAAAGGATAACTTCCACCAGAAAAGGTTCGATTACGTCTGTGCAAGCCATCTACGTCCCGGCGGACGACTTGACTGACCCGGCGCCGGCGACCACCTTCAGCCACCTGGACGCCACTACGGTCCTTTCGCGGCAAATTGTGGAAAAGGGCATTTACCCGGCTGTTGATCCCCTGGATTCGACTTCCCGCATCCTCGATCCCGGCATACTGGGCCAGGAGCACTACGAGGTTGCGCGGAGCGTCCAAAAGATACTGCAGCGTTACAAGGAACTGCAGGACATCATCGCCATCCTGGGAATGGAAGAATTAAGCGAAGAAGACAAACTGACCGTAGCCAGGGCGAGGCGCATTGAGCGTTTTCTGTCACAGCCCTTTTTCGTAGCGGAGCAGTTTACCAACTCTCCCGGAAAATACGTGCCTGTCAAGGAGACGGTACGCGGTTTCAAAGAGATTATCGAAGGGAAGCATGATCACCTGCCTGAGCACGCGTTTCTCATGGTCGGGACCATTGACGAGGCCGTGGAAAAGGCACGCGAGATGGAGGGATGAGATATGGCCAAAACCCTCCACCTCGATGTGGTGACCCCGGATAGGACCATTCTCAGCGAAGAGGTTGAATCATTGATCGCGCCGGCTGTGGAAGGCTATATGGGCGTCCTGCCGGACCATGCTCCCATGATCGTGGGTCTTGTTCCCGGCGTTTTCACCTACCGCCGGGACAATAAACCGCGCCACCTGGCCGTGGGCGGCGGTTTTATGGAGATTGCCCGCAACAGGGTCATCCTGCTGGCCGATTCGGCGGAGCGGCCGGAAGAAATTGACCGGGAAAGGGCTGCTGCAGCCAGGGAAAGAGCGGAAAAAAGGCTGAAAGAAAGACCGCCCGGGCTGGATGTCGAGAGGGCCGAACTGGCCTTGAAAAGAGCGCTTGCCCGGCTCAGGGTCTCGGAGCGCTTATAGAAAGCAGCTTCGAGAACGGGCGTTTTTTCTTTAAAACTGTGTTAAAATTGGGTTAATTGCCAAAAATTAAGCTTATACGAAGCAGGAAATTTTCTGTTTGTGGCGAATATAAAAATCAATTGCTTAAGATAAGCAATTAACCTAAAACAGATGCGCCGCAGTCAAATGAGGCTGCGGTGTATCTGTTTTCTTTTAGAGAATAAATTCGGAATAAAATGGAAAATCAAGGGCAATAATACAGCTAAAGAGAAGACAAGGAGTGAAGGAGATGAAGATTTTTAAAATATTATCTCTGTGCTGTGTTAGCCTGACCATTTTGTTTTTCACCCTTCCGACCCAGGCTGAATATGATGATACCATAAGGACAATGGATAGTTTCCAGATCGCGCAAAGAGTATTTTCGCGTTCAGCGGCCGCAGCCGGCGAAATAAAAATTGAAGCCTGGGGACAAATTAGTAATGAACTGCTGCCTTGCTGGCAGCTTGAAGAAAAATACGCGGTTGTCGCTCGGGGATTGAATCTTGCGGGCTTAAAGCCCGCTGTGCAGGTGGGGGAAAACGGCTTCGCCGGGGTATCCGGACTGGCGGCAGCTGAAAACGAGACCTGCCAGCTGTCCCTGCAGGCTGTGCCGGCACGGGAAAAACAGGGAACAGGCGAAACCTACCTGGCATTACTGTACACCGGCAGCGACCCGTTGCGCGCCAGCCGGGTCTACAGTGAAACAAACCAGCTTCTGAAAAAAGTTGGTTTCGGGAAGCCGCTGGGGGTAACCTTTACCGGCAAGCTCCCGCGCGCGGTGACCCAAGACGAACGGCAAGCGCTGGCCCAGTTCCTGGCTTCCGGCGTTTCCGCCCGGTTCGTGGAAGGCGTGCTGCAAGAAGACCTTACAAGCTTGTCGTACTATACGCGGCAGGGAGCGGAGTACCTGGAAGCCGGCGGGCGCAGAATCAACCTGAACATCGCCGTGCGAACCGACGGGAAGAACGACGCCGCTTGCCTTTATGTCGGGTCGCCCTTAATTTACCAGGACTACTAGAAACAAATGATGCTATAATATGTCCATGATTTATTTCCCGCGAAGCTGGGAGGAATGTGCCTTTTTTCCCCGAATTAAATCAACTGGTGAAAAGCAAAACAGTCAGAAGGGGGGCAGCCTGCAAACAAAACCAGAATTCCGGTTTTGTCGTCAGGAAGAGTCGTTGGAAAAGATTATTGTGCAGGGTGGTACACCATTAAAAGGGACTGTCACCATAAGCGGGTCTAAGAACGCTGTATTGCCGATCATAGTGGCTTCGCTGCTGTCGGACGGCAGTTGCCGCATACAGGACGTGCCGAGGCTTGCTGATGTGGAAATAATCTGCGATGTCCTGGAAGAACTGGGCGCATGTATCCGGAAGACAGCAGCGCCGGTGCTGGACATTTCATGCAGTAATCTCAACAGGTTTGAGGCTCCATACGAGTATGTAAGCAAAATGCGCGCTTCGGTGCTGGTCATGGGACCTTTACTGGCTCGCCTTGGCAGAGCAAAGGTTTCTATGCCGGGAGGATGTGCTATCGGAACCAGGCCGATCGATTTACACCTGAAAGGTTTTGAGGCTATGGGAGTCAGGATAACCTTGGAACACGGCTATGTCCTGGCCGAAGCCCCGCGCCTTGCCGGAGCCAGGATTTATCTTGACTATCCAAGCGTAGGCGCCACAGAAAACATAATGATGGCGGGTGTTTTAGCCGACGGGATTACAGTTATCGAAAACGCGGCTGAAGAACCGGAGATCGTTGACCTGGCCAACTTCATCAACAGCATGGGCGGGCGGATCAAAGGAGCCGGCACCAAGATTATAAAAATCGAAGGCGTTAAGGAGCTGGGTTCGACAACGCACACCGTTATCCCCGACAGGATCGAGGCCGGAAGCTACATGGTCGCCGCAGCCATGACGCGGGGCGAACTGCTGCTGGAAAACGTCATTATCGATCATTTAAAACCCGTCATCGCTAAATTACTGGAAGTAGGATCGGAAATCAGAGAAGAGGGGACGGGTCTTCGCATCAGGCATGTTGACCAGCTTAAAGCCGTGGATGTCAAAACCATGCCGTACCCGGGGTTCCCAACCGACATGCAGGCCCAGTTCATGGCGCTCATGTCCATTGCCCATGGAACAAGCATCCTCACCGAAACAGTCTTCGAAAACAGGTTCATGCATGCCGAGGAACTGCGCAGGATGGGTGCCGATATTAAAACCGAGGGACGCAGCGCGGTGGTGGAAGGGGTTCCGCGTCTTACCGGCGCGCCGGTCAAGGCCTCGGATTTGCGGGCCGGAGCGGCTTTGATTATTGCCGGGTTGGCTGCCGAAGGAGAGACCGAAATCAGTAATGTTTTTCACATCGACCGGGGATATGACAACATTGTGGAGAAACTGCGCGCAGCAGGCGCAAGAATCAGGAGAAAGCAGGAATAAACTGAACAACCGCTTGGGGGAAACAATTGTTAGAAATATGGAAAAATATATTTAATTGTGTTAGAATACTGCTGTGAACAATGATCAAGAAAAAGAGAGGAACGGTGAAGTCCCCTCATGGCGGCAGTGAAGAAGAATGGTTCTGGGAAAGCGGGCCGGCAGGCCAGTTCTCGTCCGGATCTCTATGTTATTAACGGGTCCAACCTCCCGCCGGCAGTTTCCAGGACAAAAAGGAAAAGAAGAATATCCCGTTTCCTTTCGCTGTGCCTGTTTGCTTTTGGGCTTTATCTTGTTATTATGTTTGCTGTGGGCGGTTACCAGGTGTGGCACTTGAAAGCCAAACTGAAAAGCCTCGAGGAAGAGCAAAGACTGCTGCTGCAAGAACAAAAAGAATTGGAGGAAGGAATAAAATCGCTGAACGATCCCGAAATAATTGAGAGAATGGCCCGGGAAAACCTGGGTATGGTTAAGCAAGGGGAGACGGTAATCATACCTGCATTAACCGAAGTTAACACCCCCCAAAAAGACAAGTAAATACCGCGGTAAGCCGGTTACACCGGCATATTGACACTGCCTGAACGGGTGAGCTATAATGTCTTATGCAAAGCATGAAAAAACAGGCTGGGAGGAATATATTCCGGATGTCAATATCTGTAGGTGCCATACTTGAAGGAATTGTTACCGGCATCACCCCTTTTGGCGCATTTGTCGAACTGCCGGGAGGCGTTACGGGTCTTGTTCATATTTCAGAAGTAGCGGATACTTATGTGAGGGATGTCAAGGAATTTTTAAAAGAACAGGATAGAATAAAAGTAAAAGTAATAAATATTGATGTCAAAGGAAAGATAGGCCTGTCCATTAAACAGGTCAACCCTTCGACAGGCACTCAAATTAAAGACGGGAGAAGAGAAAAATTCCGCGGTAATAACCCGTCTTTTGAAGATAAACTTGCGAAATTTATGAAAGAAAGCGATGAAAAACTTCAGGAGTACAGGCGAAGCACAGACGCGAAACGCGGGGGAAGAGGCTCAAGCCGCTATTGACGCTGTTAACAAAGAAACTACTTAAACGGTAGTTTCTTTTTTTGCTTGAATACCTGGATTGCCTTAGGGCGCTTATCTTTTTCACCTATTTCCCTGATTGCACATAACATAAGGTGAAGAAACTGCAATACGGGAGCGTGGGCAATGGTGGGTGAGCCTGGAACGGTGAAAACCGGAGAAACGCTTTCCTGGCTTTTGAAGTCATACGGCCTGGAGGTTCAGTCATATGAAAAAAGAGATGGGCTCTGGCGGGTTGAATGCGGCCAGGGCGTATTCGCCGTAAGGGAATATGACGGCGATAGCGATAGGCTCGGCACTGCTCTGGCCTGGCAGCATTTTCTCGCCGAAAAAGGATGCCAGGGAGTGCCGAAAATTATTAGAACGAAGGACGGGCAAAACTGGGCAAGAGTTGATGGGAAAAGCTGCTATTTGACCGGTTGGGTGGATAAAAAAGAATTCAACCCAGAAAAAGGCGACCATTTGCTGGCTGCTATTGAACAGCTAGGCCACATTCACCGGTTAAGCAGGGATTTTTCACCGGAAAAACTTTCCGGGTTCCATAATGAAATGCCCTGGGCAACAGTAATCCAAGGAAGGCTCTCAGAACTCCTGGCGCATGCCCGCCATCTCCAGGCAGGGCGCCTGCGCACGGACGTTGAGAGGGTGTTTATCGAAAATTTCAACCAGTTGTACCAGCAGGGACAGGAAGCGCTGCAAGGACTGGTTGTAGGCGGTTATGATGCAAAACTGAGAGAGAACGACCAGCTATTGGTCAACTCATTTTTAAAACACAAGATGGGGGTGATAAACGAAGGCGTCGTCTATACAGACCTCACCAGGTGGACCCTGGGGCCGCCTTTTATGGACCTGGTCCTTTTTCTCAACAGTTTTCTCGTTCTCCACAAATGGGACAGTTCTTTAGTTTTCCGGCTTCTTGAGACCTATGAAAAAAATAATGCGCTGGACCAGGAAGAGCGAACGCTGCTCGTCTTGCTGCTTCGTTTGCCTTGGCGATTCTGGCTCTACGTCCACCAGTATTTTAACCATATGGAAAGTCCCGCCGTGCTTACCGAAAAAATGAGCTCGTACATAAACGAAATATACTGGCGTGACAGGTGCCTCGACTGCCTTGACGACTGGGTGTGGAGGGAAAAAGAATGATCGAAAATATTGAGAAATGCGAGATGGTATTAGAAAAACCAGGCTATCCATGGCAGGTGGTGCAAGGAGACGGCGTTACCTGGTTGTTCTTGCGCCGGAAAAAAAGGATAGAAGAAAAAAGGATCAATGGACTTGACCGGTTTTTGCTTGAACAATTTTCTTGGGATATTCCCGCAAAGAAAGAAAAAGAAATTATCTACACAGGTAACCTGGCGCTGTCCGTTTATTTTTCGGCGAAGGAGGTTTCAGCAGAAGGGATACCGTTGTTGGAAGCGGAAGAAGATGAGCACTTGTGCCGCGAACTGTTTGCAGGTTGTAACAAGCTCAGCGGTAAACAAAACCTGCCGCCTTTAGAATTTAAAGATGAGACTTCTTTTCCCAGCATACTATTTGATGAAATTGAGGAAGCCTCAAATAATCAGGAAATAAGTTGCGGAACCGGCTGCTGGAAAATAGAACTCCCTTGGAGGGCGGGACTTGCCGGCGAAGGTGAAGGGACTCCCCCCCGGCTTGTTAAACTGCACCTGGCCCAGGTTGGCTTAAGCACCCTTTTGCTGGAGGCTGCTATCAAGCTGGAAACCTCGCCTGAACCCGGCAATGATCATCAGCCGGAAAGAAAATACCTGCCGGTGCCAAGAAAAAAAGCGATCTTCCAGTTGAAAGACGAAGAAATCATGGAGGTACTGGGTATAACGCAGCAAAGGGGTTTCTATTCCACCCTGGTCGATGCCGAAAGTCAAAGTGTAACCATTAAAAACCTTCTTAAAACGACGGCGGTGTTCATCACTTCGCGCAAAGGCGGGGAGAGGTTTCTGGCCGCTTCCCATGTCTGTGCCGAAGAAAACAAACTGCCTGGGTTTTCGACACCGGAATTTCCGCCAATCAGTCACTCCTGGAGAATGGATTTTTTGAAAACAATAAAAATGAATGCCGATAAAATCATTTGCGAGACCGGAGTTATGTGGTTTGTGAACTATGAATCCCCCAAAATGAGCACAAAGACGAAAGAGGTTAGTGCCTGGACTGCTAAAAGGCTCACGGAAAAGGCGGAACAAAAGGACGTTATTCAAAAGAACAGGAAAAAACCAGGAGAAAAATGGATGAGGAAAACCGCCTCTCCCCAAAGAGATAAAACGGGAGACAAACTGGTTATAAGAATAAAAACCCAAAACCGCAAGTAAAATTTGTCGAAAAAAAACCTGCCAGGGGATACATGAATTACCATAATTTTCCTTTTGGGTAAGATATAATTGTAAGCAGTTACTCCGAGGGTGGTGTGGTGATTTGCTAAGACTTTTACCCAGAACTTCCTACCCCGCAGGTCGTTGCTTTTTGCTTGCTTCCTCCTGTTTGAACACGGCGGGGACATTTCTTTTGAGTATGCTTCTAGCCAAGGCGGCCTTAATGGGAGAATTGTACCCGTTCGGCACCAGTTTTCTTGCAGCCGTTTGTGTGTTGTACCCCAAGAGGGGCAAGGCGGCTTTACTGGGCGTGATGACCGGTACAATTCTTGCGAGCAGGGACTGGAGACTGGCCGGTTACCTGTTGTGCACAGTGTTAATTTTTACTCTTTTCTACAGGAAGCAAAAAAAAGAAACCCACTGGCTCACCGTTCCCTGTTTGGTCACTGCGGCTCACTTGCTGGTGCGGGGGGCTTTGACTGTTTTTGGGGAAAACGAATTATACCAGTGGATGGGAGTCTTTTTCGAGGCCTTTTTTGCCGGCGTGTTGACTCTTGTTGCCTTCACAGGGATCCAGGCCTTTTCCAAATTAAAAAGAGGACAAATGCTGACTCCTGAAGAAAGGACAAGCTTAGGCCTTATTGTCTTAGGCGCCTTGGTTGGAATCAACCAAGCTGAACTTGGCGGGATAGGCCTGCAGAGCGTGTTAAGCCGCTGGCTCGTCCTATGTGGAGCCTATCTTGGTGGTCCGGGAGCCGGGGCGGCTACGGGTGTAGGAGTAGGGCTGGCCCCATGTGTCCAGGGTTCATTAACCACTGGACCGATTGCTTTGTATGCCCTGGCCGGGCTGCTGGGAGGATTGTTCAACAACTGCAAAAAGATCGGCGTGGCAGTAGGTTTTACACTTGCCGTTTTACTTCTTTCGCTTTTTTTCGCGGAACAGATCGTAATTGAAAAGGCCTTCCTGGAAACAGCGCTTGCCGTGGCCGTTTTTTTACTGGGCAAAGTTCCGGGGCAAGGGGATTTAACGGCAGGGCGAGCGGGGCAGCAAGGCTTGCTGTTCAGGGAAGCCGGCCTGAGCGTATCGGAAAAGCTGAAAAAAATGGCCGAGGTATTTCATGAATTGAGCAGCATGTTCCAGGCTAAGAAAGAGAAAGCGGCAGTCGAGGGCAAAAACGAACTGAACGATCTTTTCAACAGGGTGGCTCAAAAAGTATGTGAGGGATGCAGTTTGCACCGCGTTTGCTGGAAACAGGATTTTTATAGAACATACCGCTCCCTGCTGGAAGCCTGCGCTCAACTAGAGACAACCGGCCTGATCAGCGAAAAAGATTTTGGCATCGATTTGAAGAGACGCTGCATGCGCCTGCGAGAACTAAGCATGACCTTGAACACACAGCTTGAGTACCTGGGGCTGATCAAATCGTATGAAAACCAGCTGGAAAGCTGCCGCCAGCTGGTAAACAACCAGCTGGCGGGATTGGCCGGGGTTGTGGAAGATTTTTCCGACGAGATAAAAAAAGAGGTGATTTACAAGGATAATGGAGAACGTCTGCTCAAGGATAAACTCGAGGAAAAGGGAATCAAGGTCAAAGAAATCTTGAGCAGGGAAATGGCGGATGGAGAAAGGGAACTTATCGTTTCCCAGGCGGTTTGCCGTGAAAAAAACTGGTGCAGGTCCATGGTGGCCCCCAACGTTTCGCAAATATGCGGGAAAAATTACCGGATAAAGAGTATGGACTGCGCGGCACAGCTGGAAACAGCATGCTGCAGCTATCGCTTGGCGCCGGGCGCTTCGCTGCAGGTAAAGGTCGGGAAAGCCCAGTGCCCCAAAGACGGCTTGAAAGTGTCCGGGGATGTTTGTTCGACCTTTATACTGCCTGACCAGCGTTTCATAATGGTCATGAGCGACGGTATGGGCGCCGGCAAGGAAGCGCGTGACGAAAGCCTGGCGGCCGTCGGGCTTTTCGAGAAACTCATGAGTGCCGGCTTTACCGTCGATACGGCTCTCAAGACGGTTAACACCGCCTTGTTTTTGCGGTCTGGGAAAGAGAAATTTGTCACTATGGATATTGTCTTGATAAACCAGGTCAGCGGCATGACCGATTTCATCAAAAATGGCGGGGCGCCCTCGCTGGTCCTGACGGCGAAAGGAGTTAAAGTCGTTCAGGCGATGGCCCCTCCAGCGGGAATTCTGGATAACATTGAACTGCAGACTTTCCGGCATTGTTTGGAGCCAGCGGCCGTGATTATTCTGATGAGCGACGGCGTCTGGGAAGCGGTTAGTAATGCCGTCGGGCCAGCCGGGTGGCTGGAAGACGTCCTGAAGAAACTTGATCTCAATAATCCCCAGCAGGTTGCCAGCCATCTTTTGTACCTGGCCAGGAAAGCCTCCGGCAATAAAGCGAGGGATGACCTGTGTATTCTGGTGGCCAGGCTGGAAACGCCGGATATTGCCTGAAACAGACCAAAAGATTGGAAAATAGGGAATCCTTATAAGAAGGACTCCCTATTTTTTTGTAGAAAACAAGAGATAACACTGTTCCTGGTGCGGGGTAATAAGATGAGCGACCTTTTTGGCAAAGCGGTCCTGGCAATCAAAGAATACGGGATGATTGAACCGGGCGAACTGGTTATCGTTGGCGTTTCCGGAGGTCCGGATTCTTTGGCGCTCCTGCATGTATTGAAACGTTTCAGGGAGGAAATGCCATTCGAGATTCACGTGGCTCACCTGGATCACTGTTTTCGCGGTATTCAGGCGCAGGAAGAAGCCGCCTGGGTGAAAAATATTGCTCTACGGTGGGGACTTTCCTGCACCGTCGAAAGGATTGACGTGCCGGCGCTGGCCAAAGAACGTGGTCTTTCCTCCCAGGACGCCGGTCACCTGGCGAGAAACGAGTTTTTTCTTAGGCTGCAAAAGGAGATAGGCGCCCAAAAAATAGCGCTGGGGCACCATGCCGACGACCAGGCGGAAACCCTTCTCATGCGTTTTCTGACAGGGGCCGGCCCGGAGGGTTTATGCGGCATCCTGCCGGTGAGGGATTCGTTTATCAGGCCGCTTTTATTCGCGCGCCGCGGAGAAATTGAGGCTTATTGCCTCGAGCATCGCCTGGACCCCCGCAGGGATCCAAGCAACGAAAAAGACATTTACCTTCGCAACAGGGTCCGAAACAAGCTGCTGCCCTGGTTGACCGCCAACATCAATCCCAACCTGGTTGACACTTTAAACCGGACAGCCCAGATTTTTTGGGGTGAAGAGGAGCTTTTACAAAAAATATGCGGGGAATCGATCCGCAGTCTTGTTTTTCCGGAGGCAAAAGGAATTCGCCTGTTTTTAGCTAATTTTTCCGGGCTGCCGCTGGCAGTTCAAAGGCGCGTGGTTCGCTCGGCCTATGAAATGGCAGGTAAAAAAAGGGGGCTTGACTTTTATCACGTGGAAGAGGTCCGGAAATTGGTTCTTGACAAACAGGTGGGGAAAATTTTACAACTGCCGGGCGGTGTAAAGGCGCGAAAAGAATATGAAAGCGTTTTCCTTTTCCTGGAGGAGAAAACGATTGAGAGCGGTCCTTTGGAAGAACGGGAGCTGGCCGTTCCGGGGTGCACCTGCATTCCTGAAACGGGGCAGACAGTAGAGATTTCATTCGCTGACCGCAAACCAGCCGCAGTTGATGAAAACGAGGCATACCTTCCCAGGGAACGGTTCAAACCACCGCTGTTTGCCCGGTGCCGGAGGGCGGGCGACATTGTTTTCCTGAAAGGATTGGGTAAATACAAGAAGTTGAAAGAATTATTCATTGATAAAAAGATTCCCCGCCGCTTGAGGAACAGGATATTATTGATAGCAGACCAAAACGAGGTCTTGTGGATACCGGGGATAGCTTACGGCAGGGGAGTAAACGAAAACAGCGACAGCGGCTCCTACGTTTTAATTAAAATACGTGAGCAAAAAGAGCAAAAGCAGGGCCAGACTTAAGCAGAGGAAAATATAAACAATTTAACATAAAATTTATAGATATAAGAATTATTAGTTATTTAATTGAAAAAACTCCCGGAATATGATAAAGTATATTGGTGTTTCTGATACTTGAACTATATAATATTAGTTAGCAACAGGGTGCCGAAAGGAGGAAATTCGTGAACCGCATTTTCAAAAATATGGCAATTTATTTGCTGATCGTTATGATTGCGGTCTCTATCTTTCACCAGCTGGGAACTCCGCCGAAAGTCGATGATCCTTTCAATAACGATTATGTCGCTTTTTATAAAGCGTTGGAAAAAGGTTTGATCCAGAATATTAAAATTGTCCAGCAGGATGATGCACGAGAAATATCGGGCACACTGAAAAACAGCGGTAAAGAGTTTAAGCTCACCGGGCCGCCAAATGATGAAAAACTGATTGAATTAATCAAGTCCAAGGATATCCTTTTTACCCAGGAACCTGCTCCCAAACCACCCTGGTGGGCCAATATACTGAGCACGTTTTTGCCTGTCCTTCTCCTGGTTGGCGTGATGTTTTTCATGATGCAGCAGACACAGGGAGGCGGCAGCCGCGTGATGCAGTTTGGCAAGAGCAGGGCCAGGCTGCACACCGACGATAAAAAAAGGGTTACCTTCGAAGACGTGGCGGGAGCCGACGAGGCCAAAGAGGAACTGGAGGAAGTCGTTGAGTTTCTCAAGCAGCCGAAGAGATTTACCGAACTGGGAGCTAAAATTCCCAAGGGCGTTCTTCTGTTTGGCGCGCCCGGGACGGGGAAAACGCTTCTGGCCAGGGCGGTTGCCGGGGAGGCGGGGGTTCCTTTCTTCAGCATCAGCGGGTCCGATTTTGTGGAAATGTTTGTGGGTGTTGGAGCTTCCCGCGTGCGTGATTTGTTTGACCAGGCCAAAAAGAACTCGCCCTGCATTGTCTTTATTGATGAAATAGATGCGGTTGGACGGCAGCGCGGCGCCGGCCTGGGCGGCGGTCATGATGAACGAGAGCAGACCCTGAACCAGCTGCTTGTCGAGATGGACGGGTTCAGCGTCAATGAAGGCATCATCATTATTGCGGCTACCAACAGGCCTGACATACTTGATCCGGCTCTCCTGCGTCCCGGAAGGTTCGACCGGCAGATTGTAGTGGATATACCGGACGTGAAAGGGAGAAAAGAAATACTTGGCGTTCACGCCAGGGGTAAGCCGCTGGAGGATGAGGTTGATCTTGATGTCCTGGCCCGCAGGACTCCGGGTTTTACGGGAGCCGATCTGGCCAACCTCTTCAACGAAGCAGCCCTGCTTGCGGCGCGCCGCAATAAAAGAAAAATTTCCATGGAAGAACTGGAAGACTCCATCGAGCGGGTGATCGCCGGCCCGGAGAAAAAGGCGCGCACCATCAGCGAATTCGAGAAGAAGCTTGTTTCCTACCACGAGGCCGGTCATGCCCTGGTGGCCGAACTCCTTCCCCACACCGATCCCCTGCACAAGGTTTCCATTATTCCGCGAGGCAGGGCGGGCGGTTATACGCTTCTTTTGCCCAAGGAAGACCGCCGTTACATGACCAAATCCCAGCTTTTAAACCAGGTCACCATGCTGCTGGGCGGTCGTGTGGCGGAAAAGATGGTTCTCAACGAAATCAGCACGGGAGCGCAAAACGACCTGGAAAGAGGAACCGAACTGGTTCGCAAGATGATCACCGAATTCGGCATGTCGGACGAACTGGGGCCGCTGACTTTCGGGCGCAAGCAGGAACAGGTTTTCCTGGGACGCGATATTGCCAGGGACAGGAACTACTCGGAAGCGGTGGCTTATTCCATTGACAAGGAAGCGCGCCGGATAATTGACGAGTGTTACAAAGAAGCGGAGCGATTATTGAAAGAAAACGTCAGCACTCTTCACCTGATTGCGCAGACCCTGATGGAAAAAGAAACAATCGAAGCGGAAGAATTCGCCGCTTTAATTGAGAAATCAGGCATTCAAAGGGCCTCCAAAGAATAGAACTCTCCTGAACATTAGGCTAGTGAAGAGGAGGAAGAAATGGAACGGACATTTGTGATGGTGAAGCCGGACGGGGTCCAGCGCGGTCTGGTGGCCAGGGTGCTCGGGGCAATAGAAGCCAGGGGATATAAACTCATCGGGTTAAAAATGATGAGCATCTCCCCGCGACTGGCGGCCGAGCACTACGCGGAGCATGCGGGCAAACCCTTTTACGATAGTTTGCTCGAGCATATCACCTCCGGGCCTGTGGCGGCAATGGTCTGGGAAGGGAAAGGCGTGGTGAGCGGCGTGAGGGCGATCATGGGAGCAACCAATCCCCTGGAGGCCAAACCAGGTTCGCTGCGGGGCGACTATGCCGTATCCATCGACCGCAACCTTGTGCACGGCTCCGACTCAGAAGAAAGCGCGGAACGCGAAATAAGGCTGTTTTTTAAACCGGAGGAACTGGTGTCATACGACCGCGATCTTGATAAATGGATCTGGTGAACGGATATATGGCGAAATCGCCCGGTCCCACCGTGCCCCTTCGTTGAAGGCTGACCAGGGTGGGACTTTTTTTATGCCTGGTTTATGGTATAATTTAGATATTTATTATCGAGATGAAGAAACAAAAGACTAAACAGGTCACAGGAGGAGGTAAAATATGGACAGTATACTCAAACCGGGTTTAAGGGCCGAAGATTCGGCGATAGTGACGGAAAGCAATGTCGCCAGCAGCTTTGTGAGCGGAGCGCCTGACGTTTACGCGACCCCGTCCATGATTGGCCTGATGGAAAACGCGGCATATTACAGCGTTCAAAAACACCTTCCCGACGGCTGGACCACGGTGGGCGTATTCGTTGACGTAAAACACCTGGCCGCAACACCCATTGGGATGAAAGTGCGCGCTGCGGCGGAACTCATTGAGGTGGAAGGATACCGGCTCAAATTTAAAGTCGAGGCTTATGACGAAAAAGAAAAAATCGGCGAGGGGTTTCACGGCCGCTTTATCGTCAATACCGGCAAATTCCGGGCCAGGGTCAGCGAAAAAAGCAGTACATGAATTAAACAGATTACAGACAAGGGGTGGTCCTTTTTGAAAAGCGATATTCAGATTGCCCAGGAGGCCCGCATGCTGCCCATAACCGAGATAGCCGGGGGGTTGGGGATTTCGGAGGAAGATCTCGAGTTGTATGGGAAATACAAGGCCAAGCTGCCGCTGTCTTTGTGGGACAAGATAAGAGGCCGGCCTGACGGGAAGCTGGTCCTGGTTTCGGCCATCACGCCTACTCCCGCCGGGGAGGGCAAAACCACAACGACCGTGGGACTTGGACAGGCTCTCAACCGCTTGGGTAAAAAGGCCATCATCGCCCTGCGCGAACCTTCCCTGGGTCCCAGTTTCGGGATCAAAGGCGGGGCTGCAGGCGGCGGGTACAGCCAGGTGGTTCCTATGGAAGATATAAATTTGCATTTTACGGGGGATATTCATGCGGTTACGGCGGCTCATAATTTGCTGGCGGCCATGCTGGACAATCACCTTCACCAGGGGAACCAGTTGAATATAGACCCCAGGCAGGTAGTGCTTCGCAGGGTAATGGACCTGAACGAGCGTGCCCTGCGGAATATTGTGATCGGGCTGGGGGGCAGGGCCGACGGCGTACCCCGGGAAAGCGGCTTTGACATTACGGTGGCCTCGGAAGTTATGGCCTGCTTGTGCCTTGCCGGGGACCTGATGGACTTAAAAGAACGGCTGGCCAGGATTGTCGTGGCGTACACGCATGAAGGCAAAGCGGTGACGGCTCGCGATTTGCAGGCCCAGGGTTCAATGGCCCTGCTGTTGAAGGACGCCATCAAGCCCAACTTGGTGCAGACCCTTGAGAATACCCCGGCCTTTGTTCATGGGGGGCCGTTTGCCAATATCGCGCACGGGGCCAACAGCATTATAGCCAGCAAAATGGCCCTGAAACTGGGCGATATTCTGGTTACGGAAGCCGGGTTCGGCGCTGACCTGGGAGCAGAGAAGTTCTTCGACTTGGTTTGCCCGTATGCGGGTTTCCAACCAAACGCCGCGGTTTTGGTGGCAACCGTCAGGGCCCTTAAAATGCACGGTGGCGCGGCAAAAACAGATCTGTCCAGGCCCAACCAGGCAGCCCTGGTGCGCGGGCTGGGCAACCTGGAAAAGCATGTCGAAAATGTCGGCAAATTCGGTGTTCCCGTTGTGGTGGCCCTGAACCATTTTCCCGGCGATACCGACGAGGAAATCAAACTGGTCCTGGGACGCTGCCGCGAATTGGGTGTTGAGGCCGCCCTTTCCAGGGTCTTCGCTGAAGGAGGAAAAGGCGGTGAAGAGCTGGCAGGCAAATTATTGAAGGTTCTTAATGAAAACGAAAACAATTACCGGCCTCTTTACGACTGGAAACGCCCGATCAAAGAAAAGATAGATGTTATTTCCCGGGAAATATACGGCGCGGACGGCGTGTCGTACAGCAAAGAAGCTGAACAGGCTATCGGAAAGTACGAAGAAATGGGATACGGCGAGTTGCCTGTTTGTATGGCCAAAACCCAGTATTCGTTAAGTGACGATCCCGCCAAAATCGGGAGGCCCGCGGGATTTACTATTTCCGTAAAAGAAGTGAGGCTCTCGGCGGGAGCGGGTTTTGTTGTTCCGCTTACCGGAACCATCATGACTATGCCCGGTCTTCCCAAAAAGCCGGCTGCCGTGGAAATAGACATTGATGCCCGCGGCCGGATAACCGGCTTGTTTTAACAACTACTGGCAAGAGCGATTATGAAGTTGCCTTTGGCTTGCTGGCATGGCCAGCGGAAATTGCGGCTAAGCTGAGGTGAAAATAAATGCGGGGTCCATACCTGCTGGAGCTGGAAGACAGAGAGAAAACAAAAAGAGTTTTTGAATCGGTTGGTCCCGACCGGTTCGGCCTGGAATGGATGCTGGACAAGGCCCATATACACCCGCTTTACCTTAAAGAAGTAAAAAGCCCGGCGGCCAATGTCCTCAAGCAGCAGATGCTGTCCCTGGGTGGGGATGCCGTGGTTGGAAAATGGGTCATTGACATGTCGCGGGACGAGTCCGATGTCCTGCTCCTGGGCACAGTCAAGCAGTATAAAGCCCTGAGCGGGAAGCTGTCAGGCCAGCCCTGGGGCTTAAAAGCTCTCGGCGAGAGGATCGAAAACCTGCTAAACGCAATTACCGCAGAAAAAAAGATTTGCTGGGAATGGCCCCGACACCGGCTGGAAATCGGTAAAAAAACGCTTATTATGGGAATCCTTAATGTTACCCCCGATTCTTTTTCCGATGGCGGGCGTTTTATTGAACCCGGCAAAGCCTGTGAACGTGCCCGGAAAATGGTGGAAGAAGGAGCGGATATTATTGACGTGGGGGGAGAGTCCACCAGGCCCGGTTCCCAGCCGGTATCCGTGGAAGAAGAACTGAACAGGGTAATGCCGGTCCTGGAAACTCTGGTCAGGGAACTGCCCGTTCCGATCTCGATTGACACCTATAAGGCGCAAACGGCCAGGGAAGCCCTGCGAATCGGCGTTCACATCATTAACGACGTGGGCGGGGGCAAAAAAGACGAAGGGATCGCCGCCGTGGCAGCCGAATACGGCGCCCCGGTCATCATCATGCACAATGAGAGTAAACCGACCGAAATCCCCCAGGAACTGGTCGCTGGAGTGATAGACGACCTTGCTGCCAGCCTGGAGATTTATAAACGGGCCGGCCTGGCTGCGGATAAAATGATGGTCGATCCCGGGATCGGGTTCGGCAAAGGCCCTGTGGGCAACCTGATCCTTCTGCGAAATCTCCAGTCCTTCCGGACGCTGGACCGCCCCGTCCTTTTGGGCGCCTCCCGCAAATCATTTATTGGGGCGGTATTGGGGACCCCGGTTTCCGAAAGGCTGGAAGGGTCGCTTGCTGCCGCCGCCTGGGGAGTGTTCAAGGGCGCGGCGGTGCTGAGGGTGCATGACGTGCAAGAAACATGCAGGCTTGTAAGGATGCTCGAAGGTATCAAACACGCAGGTGAGAGCTGATGAAGGAACTGGATAAATTAATGCTTCACGGCCTGAGGTTTTACGGCTGCCACGGCGTCTATCCGGAAGAAAAAAAACATGGGCAGTGGTTTGAGGTTGACGTGGAGGTTTGGGGCGATTTTTCCAGGGCGGCCGCAGACGATGACCTGCAGGAAACGCTGGATTATGAACAGGTTTTCAAAATCGCCAAGCAGGTCCTGGAGGGTGAAAGCGCAAACATTATCGAACACCTTGCTTACCGGATTATAAACGAGCTTCTCCTGCTGCCCCCGGTTAAGAAGGCCCTGGTAAGGATAAAAAAACCGGGTGCCCCGCTAGGCGGCCAGCTGGCTTATGCCGGAGTGGAAATGACCAGGTGGAAAGATGAGCACTAACATTTTTTACCTGTCGCTGGGCAGCAATACGGGTGACTCACTTGACTACCTGCTGAGAGCGGTCGTTGAGCTGGACAAGCGCGGCCTGCGGATCAAAACCGTCTCCGGCATTTACCTGACAGAACCGCTGGGTTTTGTGGAGCAGCCCCATTTTTTGAACATGGCGGTCGGCGGTGAAACCGGCTGCAGCGCTGAAAGGCTGCTGGAAATATGCCAGGAGGTGGAGACCATGCTGGGGAGGGTCCGGGAAATGCGCTGGGGACCGCGCACCATCGATATTGACATTCTTTTTTACAACGACGAGACAATCAGCGAACCAAACCTGCAGGTTCCCCATCCACGCTTAAGCGAGAGGGCTTTTGTGCTTGTCCCTTTAAGGGAGATCGCCTGCGAAAAGTTTACCCGGCTGGAGGCGGCCATACCGCAGCAAAATGTCGACTTGAAAATACCGGCGGCCGGTGTTAAAATTAAGCTGGCGGAAAGAGGTCTTATTATCGAGTAGAAGGGAACGGGAGCGCCAGCCCTAAACAGTATCCGCTGCCGGAGCTGTATTAAATGTGCTGGCCCCCGGAGCCGAAAATAATATCGCCGCTTGGAGCCCGTGCGGGGACCGAGACGGAAGGCTGGCTGTAATACGGTTAATCATGCTTTGTGCGCGACCTTTCGGACTTGTATGTCCCGGGAGGTCGTTTATTTTGCAGCGAAAGCGTGGGGGGTATAAAAGTATGAAAACTGTGGGCATTATCGGCTTGGGAAGAATAGGCACAGCCCTGGCCGTATCTCTTGAACGCTGCGGTTACCTGGTAAAAACAGTGCGGAGAGACCAAGGCGCTAAGCGGGCCGGCCTGATCAACGGCAAAGACTTTGCGGTGATTACGCTTGAACAGGCCGCCCAAGAAACGGAAGTCATCTTTATCACCACGCCCGATGACGCTATTGAGAGTACGGCAAAAAGGCTTGCGGAGATTGGGATAAAATGCCAGGCCGTACTCCACATGAGCGGTTCCCTGTCGTCGGAGATACTGGAACCCCTTCGCCAGGCCGGCGCCATGACCGGTTCCCTCCATCCCCTTCAGAGTTTCCCTTCATTGGAAAGAGCGGTGGAAAACCTCCCCGGTTCCTATTTCACCTATGAAGGCGATCCTTCTTTGCTCTTTTGGGTGTCAACGCTGGTAGAGAGATTCGGGGGGATTCTGAAAATCCTGCCCTCTCCGGAGACAAAAGCGGTTTACCATGCCGGGGCGGTCATAGCTTCCAATTACCTGGTCGCCCTGGCCCAGCTGGCAATAGATTGTCTTGCCCAGGCCGGATTTACGCCTGAAGAAGCCCGGGCGGCCCTGCTTCCGCTGATGAAGGGCACAATGAATAACCTTTTGTGCCTGCCCCCGGCAAAGGCTCTGACCGGACCGGTTTGCCGCGGGGATGTGGGGGTTGTCGAAAGCCACCTCAAGGCGCTGGAACAGGAGCTTCCGGAAGCGCTGGATGCGTACTGCGCCCTGGCGCCCGTCCTGGCCAGGATTGCCGTGGAGTCGGGGAGGATAACGGGGAAGCAGTATGATGAATTAATCAAACTGCTCAACAGGCCGGCTGCCAAATTTAATTGAGCGATGGGGGATGCAGATGGAAATAATAACAACCGTTGCTGAAATGCGCCGCTGGGGCAAGGAAAAGGTTTTAAAGCGAAGAGAAATAGGACTCGTTCCGACGATGGGGTACCTGCATGAAGGTCATTTAACCCTGGTGGAGTCAGCAAAAAAGGAAAACCATGAAGTGGTGATGAGCATATTCGTCAACCCGTTGCAGTTTGGCCCGCAGGAAGATTACAGCACCTATCCCCGGGACCTTGACCGTGACTCCCGGCTGGCCGAAAAAGCCGGTGTGGACGTTATCTTTGCTCCATCTGTGGAGGAGATGTATCCCTCGTACCCGCAGCTGACCACCGTCCAGGTTTCAGAACTGACCGAGGGCCTGTGCGGGGCCTCGCGCCCTGGGCATTTCACCGGGGTGGCGACCGTGGTTTGCAAGCTGTTAAATATCGTCCGGCCGGAGAGGGCTTATTTCGGGCAGAAGGATTACCAGCAGGTTCAGGTTGTAAAAAGAATGGTTGAGGACCTCAATATACCGGTTGAAATCAGGACTGTGCCCATCAAGCGGGAAGCGGACGGCCTGGCCATGAGTTCGCGCAACACCTACCTTTCGGCCCAAGAACGAAAAGACGCCCTCTGCTTGTACGAGTCCCTGAAAGCCTGCCGTGACCTCTATGAAAAAGGCGAAAGAGAGTCGGCCCGCTTGAAGGAGGCCATGAGAAAAGTAATCATGAGCAGGCCGGCAGCGGTAATTGACTACATTGAAATTTGCGACGCCGTGACCTTAAAGCCGGTAACGCAGGTAAAAGGCCCTGCTGTTGCTGCTTTAGCCGTCAAAATAGGACGGACCCGCTTGATCGACAACATGATTTTTGGGGGGTAATCCAAATTGTTTTTAACCATGATGAAATCAAAAATCCACCGGGCTACCGTAACCGGGGCAGACCTCAACTACATGGGGAGCATCACCATCGATGCCGGCCTGATGAAAGCCGCAAATATCCTGCCCAATGAAAAGGTCCAGGTTGTTAACAACAATAACGGGGCGCGCCTGGAGACTTATGTCATACCGGGGCCGGCCGGTTCCGGCGCCATTTGCCTCAATGGGGCGGCTGCGCGGCTTGTCCAGCCGGGCGATACGGTCATAATCATCAGCTATGTCCTGGTGGAAGAAGAAAAAGCAGCTCTCTACAAACCGCGAGTCGTTTTTGTCGATGAAAAAAACAGGGTCACAAAAACAGGAGAAGAAAAGCCGTTTACCCGGTGATTTAATGTAAACCATCATAATAATTATGGTTGACAAAGGACTTCCGGCGGGGTATAATTAGCAATGTTAACCAACAAGTATAATATGGTTAACAAATAAACCGCTTGAGGAGGCCAAACCGAAAATGTCAACCAGGGATATGACAAGGGTCGCTCTTTTCGCTTCTTTGATCTGCATTTCTTCTCTCATTCTCAAATTTGGCGGTGATGTCCTGGTTCCCTTTAGCATTCTGCCCCTTATGGTAATGCTGGCCGGGGGGATTCTGGGTCCCAGGCTCGGAGCTTTAAGCGTGACGATCTATGTACTGGTAGGTTTGCTCGGAGCGCCTGTTTTTGCCAAACCGCCTTACGGGGGATTGACTTACATTCTGCAGCCGTCTTTTGGCTTTTTACCGGGTTTTATCCTGGCTGCCTACGTGATCGGCAAATTTTTGGAGAAGACCGCCGCCCAAACCGTTGCCGCGTATATGGCGGCCATGCTGCTGGGAATCGCTGTGATTTACCTGGTGGGAATACCTTACCTCTACGCGGTGGTCAAGGTTTACCTTGGCAAGCCGTTCAGCCTGTGGAAAGCGATTGAAGTCGGCATGCTTCCTTTCTTAGGGCTCGATGTCCTAAAGGGCCTGCTGGCCAGCATGGTGGCTAAAGGGGTGCGAAGCCGCCTTGCCGGATAGAAACAGGCAGGGATTTGGAAAAAAGTATAGAATTGTTTCGGCAGGGACTGCTGCTGCCGAAACGCAGGGCAAACGTATTCGTGCCAGGCCGTGGATAAGGAGTGGTTTTCATGCTGCTTGTAGTCGATGTGGGAAACACAAACATTGTCCTGGGAACCTATGATGATGACAAATTGATAACGCACTGGCGGCTGTCAACAAATCGTAACCAGACCGCGGATGAATACGGGATAATGATCTGCAACCTTTTTACGCACAGGAACCTTGACTACCGGCAGGTTGAGGCGATTGCCATCTCTTCCGTTGTTCCGCCTTTGATGCCTGCCCTGGAAGAAATGGCCCGGCTGTATTTCCATGTCGAACCCCTGATTGTAGGACCGGGTGTAAAGACCGGCATGCCTATTCTCTACGACAATCCCAGGGAAATTGGCGCAGATCGCATTGTTAACGCCATCGCCGGTTATGAGCAGTACGGCGGCCCGTTGATTATAGTAGACTTTGGAACTGCCACAACTTTTTGCGTGATCAGCGAAAAAGGCGAATACTTGGGAGGAGCTATTACCGCGGGTATCGGGATAGCCACCGAGGCCCTTTTCCAGAGAGCGGCCAAGCTGCCCAGGATTGAACTGGTTAAGCCCAAAAAGGTGATCGGCCGCAATACGGTTTCCAGCATGCAGGCGGGGCTTGTCTACGGGTATATCGGGCAGGTTGACGGCATTGTTAGGCGCATCAAAGAGGAACTAAACAGCGATGCTTTCGTTGTGGCTACCGGCGGGATAGCCGATTTAATCGCCGCTGATTCCGAAACGATCAACAAGGTTGATCCCTTCTTAACGCTTGAAGGATTAAAAATAATATATCAACGCAACCGGTCTTGAAGAGGCCGGTTTTATAAGGGAAACTCATTTTATGCGGCGCAGGCCGTTTTCTTTTTTTGTCCCTGTCCTTTGAAAACGGTTCGATAAATGTTTATAATATTGGAAAGCCATAAACAGGCGGCCAAGGGGAAACCCTTATTTCAGTCCGCTGTCGAAGAGACGGGGAATGGAGGACCAAGTGAAGATCGGCGGGGTAAGCATACCGAACAAAGTAGTGCTGGCGCCGATGGCCGGTATTACCGACAAGGCTTTTCGCCTTATTGCCCGCGCCCACGGGTGTGGGCTGGTATACACGGAAATGATCAGCGCCAAGGCGCTAACGTACAGGGATGTCAAAACAAAGGCTCTTCTTGACCTTACCGGTGAAAAACCACCTATTGCCGTGCAGCTGTTCGGTTCGGAACCGGAAGTGATGGCCGAGGGTGCATCTATTGCCGTACAGCAAGGCGCGGATATTGTCGATGTCAACATGGGATGTCCCGTGCCCAAAATCGTTAAGAACGGCGAAGGCTCGGCCTTGCTGGAAAAGCCCGGCACCGCCTGCAGGATTGTGCGGGCTATGGCCGAGGCGGTCCAGGTCCCGGTTACAGTCAAAATGCGAATCGGCTGGAACAGGGAAAACATAGTGGCTGTCGATTTTGCCCGGAGATTGGAAGAGGCTGGAGCGAGCGCCATTGCCGTACATGGCCGGACGCGCGATCAGTATTACTCGGGAAAAGCAGACTGGAGCGTAATACGGGAGGTCAAGAAGGCCGTAACTGTGCCGGTGATCGGTAACGGTGACATATGGAGTCCTTCAGATGCGGCCAGAATGCTGGAAGAGACCGGCTGTGACGCAGTCATGCTGGGACGCGGGGTTTTGGGAAACCCGTGGCTGGTATCAAACACAATCCTTTTTTTAAAAGGAGAAGAGTTTAACTTACCGGGGCATGCGCAGAGAATCCGCGCAGCCGTTGAGCATTTGGATTTGATGATTGAACTGAAAGGTGAACTGGCCGGTGCCCGTGAAATGCGCAAACACCTTGCCTGGTATTTAAAAGGGTTGCCGCACACCGCGCATTTGAAGGAAGGAATCTTTAAGGCGAAAACACGCGCTGAAATGGTTGAACTGCTGGAAGAATATCTCCGGCAACTGATTCAAAGGGATAGAAGGTAAAAACCTCTTTGCTTTTAATGGAAAAAAGAGGTATGATAATGTTATATTGCACAACCTGTAAGGGGGCCTTCAGAAACGCTAACCTGTAAGTAAGGAGGAAGCTGCATGAAACGCGTGGTGAGCGTTAGCCTCGGGTCCGACCGCAGGGATCACTGCGTGGAGACGGAGTTCTGCGGGATAGAATTCAGAATAGAAAGGATCGGGACTAACGGCGACCTGGAAAAGGCCGTTGAGCTTGTCCGGTCTCTGGACGGCAAAGTGGATGCTTTCGGCATGGGCGGGATCGACCTGTACATCCAGGCCGGCCGGAAGAGGTACATGCTGAAAGATGCGCGCCGGATCGCGGAAGCGGCCAGGACCACTCCTATTGTTGACGGTTCGGGCTTAAAAAACACCCTGGAAAGAAAGGCCGTGTTATACCTGGAACAAAGCGGCCAGATCGACTTTAAGGGTAAAAAGGTTTTGCTGGTGTGCGGCGTTGACCGTTTCGGGATGGCTGAGGCCCTTGTGCAAACAGGAGCCGAGGTTGTTTTCGGGGACCTGGTTTTTAGCCTGGGCATTCCGGTTCTGCTCAGGTCTTTACGCACCCTTGCCGCTGCTGCCAGTATCCTCGGTCCTGTTGTGAGCCGGCTGCCTTTTAAATACCTCTATCCTACAGGGGAACGTCAAGAAAAGATTACGAGCAAAGAAAAATACCGCAAGTATTATGACGCCAGCGAGATAATCGCCGGAGATTTTCATTACATAAAAAGGTACTTGCCGGAAAAAATAGAGGGGAAAATAATAATAACCAATACCGTAACCCGCGAGGACGTGGAGCTTCTTGCCGGGAGAGGCGCCAGGCTTCTGATCACCACCACTCCGGAACTTCAAGGGCGTTCGTTTGGGACGAACGTTATGGAGGCGGTGCTGGTTGTCCTGGCTGACAAGCCCCCGGCAGAAATCAAAAGCGATGACTATAACGAAATCTTAGAAAAGGTTAATTTCGCACCGCGTATTGTTGACTTACAGCAATAAGAACAGCTTTAAAAAACCGGGAGGAAGGATATGGATAAATTTGCCTTTATCATTCATCCGATTGCGATAGATGATTACTATAGAAAATTTCCCCTTTTTAAGAGGTTCCCCCAATTCATGGTGGAAAGGGTTGCCCGGCTTATACCTCCGATGAAAGTGTCGGAAATAACCGGGGTAAAGTCACCATACAACGAATGCAGGGGAGAATTTATCGGCTGCCCCCTGACGTCCCGCCTTCTTTTGGAACTGCCGGTGGAAGAATGCTACCGGAAAATAATCGCTTCAGCAAGACTTGCCAAAAGAAACGGGGCCAGGATAGTGGGGCTGGGCGCGTTTACTTCGGTGGTTGGCGATGCCGGGATAACAATCGCCAAACACGCCGGTATACCGGTAACCACAGGTAATTCTTACACAGTATATACGGCTTTGGAAGGGGCAAAAATGGCAGCCGGCCTGATGGGGATCGACTGGTCCCAAGCCAACATAGCTGTCCTGGGCGCTACCGGTTCTATCGGAAACGTCTGCGCGCGGCTTTTGGCCAGGGAAGCAAGGTATTTGACCCTTATTGCCCGCCAGCAGAACAAACTGGAAAGACTGGCCGCCAGAATAATGTATGAAACTGGTGTGGCTGCAAGAATCAGCAGTGAGCCGAGAGAGGCGATTAAAAAAGCGGATGTGATTGTTTCCGTCTCATCCTCCCTTGATTTCCAGATATACCCTGAAGATTTAAAACCGGGAGCCGTCGTATGCGATGTTGCGCGTCCGAGGGATGTTTCTCCCCGCGTGGCCAGGGAAAGGGACGATGTGCTGGTGATCGAAGGCGGGGTGGTTGATGTGCCTCCTGGAACTGATTTTAATTTTGACTTCGGCTTTCCTCCCGGTAAATCATACGCCTGTATGGCTGAAACCATGATTCTCACCTTGGAAAAAAGGTTTGAGTGCTATTCCCTGGGAAGAGAAATAGAAATTGAAAAGGTTGAGGAAATTGCCAGGTTGGCTGAAAAACACGGCTTTAAGCTTTCGGGGTTCAGGAGCTTTGAAAGAACAGTTACCCCGGAAGAAATAAACAGAATAAGGGCTGCCGCGCAGAAAAAACTCAACAAGGCGACCGGAACACTGAACATGTAAGCGTGTGGTGAACCTGCAAAGCCTTGACAAACAGGGTAGCCGTCTATATAATAGCCCTAGAGATTTACATGACCACTTTAAAATAAAACAAGCACTGCGACCGGAGAAGCAGTGCTTGTTAATATAAAGGTAAGTCTTCTTCTTAAAACTTGACCGGAACATTTTTGAGAGAACTGGCATAGGTTTATTTAGGCTTAAGTTAAATTGAGGGAGCGAAGATAGAATGATGGCGGAAAAAGAAGTTTTCCTGACCCAGGAAGGGCTTGGCAAGCTTGAGCAGGAACTGGAAATGCTGAAAACGGTACGCAGGAGAGAGGTGGCGGAACGGATTAAACAGGCTATTGAATTTGGAGATATTAGTGAAAACTCCGAATATGAGGATGCTAAAAATGAACAGGCGTTTATTGAGGGCCGTATTTTAACCCTGGAAAAAATGCTTCGCAATGCGAAAGTTATCGAACACGTCGAGAAAGACAGCAACGTTGTGCATATCGGAGCCAGGATTTCATTAAAAGATATGGAACACGGGGACGAATACGAATACACCATCGTAGGTTCGGCGGAAGCGGATCCAACCAAAAATAGAATATCGTTCGAGTCCCCGGTTGGCAAGGCTATCATGGGTAAGAAAGAAGGGGAAATCGTCGAAATCAACGTACCGGCCGGAAAGGTGAAGTTCAAGATACTTTCCGTCATATAACCGGATAGTTATTTCATGAAGGGAAGATTGCCGTGGCTGATATTTCTGAAAACCAGGAACTTGAATTGACCGAACACATGCAGGTCCGCCTGGAGAAACTGAACGAACTGAAAAAAAGGGGAATCGATCCTTTCGGATCCCGGTTTGAAAGAACCCACTATGCGGCAGACATAGTGGATAATTTTGTGCGCCTGGAGGGAAAGGATGTTGTCATCGCTGGAAGGATAATGTCCAAAAGGGATATGGGTAAAGCTGCTTTTGCCCACCTGCAGGATATTTCAGGCCAGATACAGATTTACATACGCCTGGATGATGTCGGGCCTGAAACTCACGAGCTGTTCACCCGCCTTGACATCGGCGATATTATCGGGGTTTCGGGATACGTTTTTAGGACGAAAAAGGGTGAAATAACGGTCGGAGTAAAAGGATTGACCTTCCTTACCAAAGCCCTGCGGCCTCTTCCGGAAAAGTGGCACGGGTTGCGGGATGTGGAACTAAGGTATCGCCAGCGTTACGTTGACCTCATTGTGAACCCTGAAGTAAAAAAAGTGTTTGTAACCAGGAGCAGGATCATCCAGGCGATGCGGCGTTTTCTGGACAATAAGGGTTTCCTCGAAGTGGAGACGCCCACCATGCATACGGTGGCCGGCGGGGCCAGCGCCAGGCCGTTTATAACGCACCACAACGCCCTTGATATTGACCTGTACATGCGTATTGCCCTGGAGCTTCACCTCAAAAGATTAATTGTCGGGGGACTCGAAAAGGTTTATGAGATAGGCCGGGTGTTTCGCAACGAGGGGATTTCCACCAAGCATAACCCGGAGTTTACCATGATGGAGCTTTACCAGGCTTATGCCGATTACCATGATATGATGAAACTTACCGAGGAAATGATTTCCACTGTCGCTCTTGAGGTGCTGGGGAGCCCCGTGGTTGTGTACCAGGGGACCAAAATCGACCTTTCTCCGCCGTGGCCCAGGATGACTATGGTAGAAGCGGTTAAGAAATATACCGGGATTGATTTTAACGTAATAAATAGTGACCAAGAAGCGCGAGAGCTTTCGTCAAGACTTGGCTTGAAGACGGATGGGGAGTCGACCAGGGGTACAATCCTGAATGAGATATTTGAAGAAAAAGTTGAGCAACACCTTATTCAGCCCACCTTCATACTGGATTATCCCCTGGAGATTTCACCGCTGGCCAAAAGGAAAACGGATAACCCCGGCTTTACGTACCGTTTTGAGGCGTTTATAACCGCTCGTGAAATAGCCAATGCATTTTCCGAGTTAAATGACGCCCTGGACCAGCGGGAACGTTTCCTCAAACAGGCGGAGAAGAGGGCCAAAGGGGATGAAGAGGCCCACATGATGGACGAGGATTTTGTTCGGGCCCTGGAAGTGGGAATGCCGCCCACCGGCGGGCTGGGCATAGGGATTGACCGGCTGGTTATGCTTTTGACAGATTCGCCTTCCATCAGGGATGTTATACTTTTTCCCACCCTGCGGCCGCGGGATGATTTATAAAATAAACAAAAAAAGCGTATTTTTAAATGATTTTTGCGTATGAGCTAATTGCTATGTTCAGGGGGCCAAACAGCACAAGCGTTGAAAGGAACGCA